>NZ_VMLG01000012.1:0-74812 GCF_013276565.1 Streptococcus sp. 53 | reverse complement strand
TATCCACAACCTCAAAACACTGTTTTGAGCAGCCTGCGGCTAGCTTCCTAGTTTGCTCTTTGATTTTCATTGAGTATAAGGTGCAGCAGGATAAAGCAAAACCGAGAAGTTTCTTTCTCGGTTTTGCTTATTATGAGGTTCTTACTTTTTATGCTCCAAGAGTTGATTGATGTGATCTACTTTTTTAGCCTCTCTTTTATAGAGGATAGTCCAGATGATAAGGTAAACAATCGCAAACTCGATAATGAGCTGGAGATAGAAGAACCAGTGGAAGGGGAACCAACCAGCCAGAGTTGCCAGTGGGACAAAGCCAGCCAGCATGAGGAAGAAATGGGAAAGCGTCGCACGAAGCATGCTCCAGTCACGGCTGAATAATCGTTTACCAAAGTTGAAGAGCATACCGATGGCTGCCCAGATAAGAGTACAGTAGAGCAAGACCAGGGCACCGTGAACCTGATGCTGAGCCATCGCTTGGCCGATGATAGAGTAGGGATTTAGTGGTGCGTAGGTATTTGGTGCATAAATAAGTGAAAAGATGATAGAGAGGATGAGGCCGATGAGGACACCAGTAGCTGCGTCGTGGAAGATTTGTTTTTTCATAGTTCTAATTTCTCCTTGATGGTTTTTAGATAACGGCGTGAAGAGTAGGTGAAGCTTTCGTTTTTCAAGAAAATTTCTACCAGACCGTTGGGCGTGAGCTTGAGGTGAGAGATGGAATCGATATTGATGATTTCTGATTGGGAAATTTGGATAAAATTGCTTGGCAAGAGTTCAAGAACCTGATAGAGTCGCAAATCAATAGTGTAGGTCTGACTCGCGGTTTCTGCTAGAACCTTCCGATTCTCGATATAGAAGCGTTGTATCTTACCAATCTCAACGAGATAGACCTGATTATCAATCTTTCCTTTGATTGTTTCTTTTTGGTCAAGATTTTCTGCGAACTCGATGACTTTCTGGACTTTATCTGTCGGCTGAGGTGCTTGGACAATCAGCTTTTCCTCCTTGTAAGTTTCACTAATCTGTAGTTCTACTTTCATAAATTTCTCTCCTTGTTTTTTATACAAAATTGTGATCACTTCTTGTACACCTTTATTAAACACTATTTTACGACACCTGGCAAGGGACTTTGTCTATGTGGAGGGATTTGGTTCCTATGTGGTGGAGCTTTTATGTCCTATCTGAAATATGGTATAATAGCACTAATCAATTTCTAGGAACATAGATACAGAAAGGGGCTGAAAGATGTCTCATATTATTGAATTGCCAGAGGTGCTGGCAAACCAGATTGCAGCTGGAGAGGTTATCGAGCGTCCAGCTAGCGTTGTTAAGGAGCTGGTAGAAAATGCCATTGACGCGGGTTCTAGTCAGATTATCATTGAGATTGAGGAATCAGGTCTCAAGAAAATTCAAATCACAGATAATGGTCATGGAATTGCTCACGATGAGGTGGAATTAGCCCTGCGTCGCCATGCGACCAGTAAGATAAAAAATCAGGCAGATCTTTTTCGAATTCGGACGCTTGGTTTTCGTGGTGAAGCTCTGCCGTCTATCGCTTCTGTCAGTGTTTTGACCCTTTTGACGGCGATGGATGGCGCTAGTCATGGAACCAAGTTAGTCGCGCGTGGGGGAGAAGTTGAGGAAGTCATCCCAGCGACTAGTCCTGTGGGAACAAAGGTTTGTGTGGAGGACCTCTTTTTCAACACGCCTGCCCGCCTCAAGTATATGAAGAGCCAGCAAGCAGAGTTGTCTCATATCATTGATATTGTTAATCGCTTGGGTTTAGCCCATCCCGAGATTTCTTTTAGTTTGATTAGTGATGGTAAGGAAATGACGCGGACAGCAGGGACTGGTCAATTGCGCCAAGCTATCGCAGGGATTTACGGTTTGGTCAGTGCCAAGAAGATGATTGAAATTGAGAACTCTGACCTTGATTTCGAAATTTCAGGTTTTGTGTCCTTGCCTGAGTTGACTAGAGCCAACCGCAACTATATCAGTCTCTTCATCAATGGTCGTTATATCAAGAACTTTTTACTCAATCGTGCTATTTTAGATGGTTACGGAAGTAAGCTCATGGTGGGACGCTTTCCGTTGGCTGTCATTCATATCCATATCGACCCTTATCTAGCGGATGTCAATGTGCATCCAACCAAGCAAGAGGTGCGGATTTCCAAGGAAAAAGAACTGATGACCCTGGTCTCAGAAGCTATTGCAAATAGTCTCAAGGAGCAAACCTTGATTCCTGATGCCTTGGAAAATCTTGCCAAATCGACCGTGCGCAATCGTGAGAAGGTGGAGCAAACTATTCTCCCACTCAAAGAAAATACATTTTACTATGAGAATACTGAGCCGACAAGACCTAGTCAAGCTGAAGTAGCTGATTATCAGGTAGAATTAACTGATGAAGGGCAGGATTTGACCCTGTTTGCCAAGGAAACCTTGGATCAGCTGACCAAGCCAGCAAAACTGCATTTTGCAGAGAGAAAGCCTGCTAACTACGATCAGCTAGATCACCCAGAGTTAGACCTTGCGAGTCTTGATAAGGCTTATGACAAGCTGGAGCGAGAAGAATCATCAACCTTCCCAGAGTTGGAATTTTTCGGGCAAATGCACGGGACTTATCTCTTTGCCCAAGGGCGAGATGGGCTCTATATCATAGACCAGCACGCGGCTCAGGAACGGGTTAAGTACGAGGAGTACCGTGAAAGCATTGGCAATGTTGATCAGAGTCAACAGCAACTCTTAGTGCCCTATATATTTGAATTTCCAGCGGATGATGCCCTCCGTCTCAAGGAAAGAATGGCACTTTTGGAGGAAGTTGGGGTCTTTCTAGCAGAGTACGGAGAAAATCAATTTATCTTACGTGAACATCCTATTTGGATGGCAGAAGAAGAGATTGAATCAGGCATCTATGAGATGTGTGATATGCTCCTTTTAACCAAGGAAGTTTCTATCAAGAAATACCGAGCAGAGTTGGCTATTATGATGTCCTGCAAGCGGTCTATCAAGGCCAACCATCGTATTGACGACCATTCGGCTAGACAGCTCCTCTATCAGCTTTCTCAATGTGACAATCCCTATAACTGTCCCCACGGACGCCCTGTTTTGGTGCATTTTACCAAGTCGGATATGGAAAAGATGTTCCGACGCATTCAGGAAAATCACACCAGTCTCCGTGAGCTGGGGAAATATTAAATAATGTTTGAAGTGAGATAAAAGAAGATTTGCTGAGATTATTAGATATACAAAGATAGGATTTGAATTTAGAATAAAAATGAGTGACTGAAATATTCTGTAGAACAGATTATAGCAGTTACTCATTTTTGCATAGATTAATAATTATTTATCAAATCCATTATGTTAGTTAATTTAGGTATAAATTCATTTAAGAAGGATTGATACCCACAGAACTCATTTTTTTCATCAACGTACATTGAATTTTTCATTCGCTTACATCCACCACGACATATGTTTAGAAAAGGGCAGGATGTACATTTGGAAGGAATTTTCGATAGTGGACGAGAATATAAAAATTGTTTAGCAATTTTGCTAGAAAAGAGTTCTTTCAATCCCATTTCTTGGATGAAGCCCATTCTGTATTCATCCAAAGCGAAAAAATCGCAAGGATAGACACTTCCGTCTCCTTCTATGACATATTGAATACTGCAATTTCCGACAAGCCCGCAAGCGTTTACTTCTTTTCTTACAATTAAATTAAAAACATCATCAAATAATTTAATGGATATATAGTGTCCACTAGCTAATTCAGCTAGCCAAAGAGGTAGAATATCATGGTAGAATTGAAAGAATTTCTGAGGAGTAAGTGCATAAGAACTTTTTTCGCTTGGATTTAGTTCATCTAAGCAAGGGATAAATTGGACATACTGGATATTTTCTTGTTTTAAAAAAATAAAGATATCTTTTGCGTGTTGAGCTAATTCTTGTGTTAAAACACAAAGCACATTATAATCGATTGAATAATCATCAAAAAGACGTTTTGTCTGTATTACTTTTTGGAATGTTCCTCTACCTCTTGGGTCAAGTCGACTCATATCATGTAGAATGGGTGTTCCATCTATTGATAAACCGACTAAAAAGTTATTCTCTTTGAGAAATTTACACCATTTTTTGTTGATAAGAATTCCGTTTGTTTGTATTGAATAATGTACAGAAACTTTTTTTGTCTGTTTTTGTACGCAAGTGATAAGATGCTTAAAATAAGATAATCCTGCTAAGGTAGGCTCCCCTCCTTGGAAGCCTATGGACAACTCATCTCCGTCAGCTAAATCTATAAATAAATGTTCAATCATTTTTTCAGTAGTCTCAGGTTTCATTTTTCCATAGGAACGAACTTCTCGTAATGAAGTTACATCAGCATAAAAACAATATTTACACCGAATATTACAAAGAGATGAGGATGGTTTGATTAGTACGGATATCTTTTTCATGTCTATTTCCTACTTTAAATTTACAAAAGAGAATCTATTGTTTTAGATGATAAAATTTTAACAAATTGAGAGTATTTCGCAATTGTTTTTTCTTCTATATTGTGGTCAGTAATCAAATAGTTAATATCTTCTAAATTGTAAAATTGATAGAAATCGATTTTATTAAACTTTGAATGATCTACTAGTAAAAACTTTTCTTGTGCTTTATTTAAGGCTGCGGTTTGTATATCCCCAGCACTTTCAGTGAATGTTGAGATGTTTGTACCATATATAGCATTACAGCTGATGAAAGCTTTAGTAAAATTCATTGATTCTAAACAATTAAATGCTGTTTTTCCGACAAATGCACCTGTTCGTTCACGATATGTTCCGCCTACTAATACTAATTCCTTAAAATTTTTTTGATTTAGTATGACGAAAACAGGCCAGCTGTTAGTAACAACTCGTATATCTTCTTCAGTGATTTTATATGCTAATTGTTCTAATGTTGTTCCAGAACCGATAAAGATAGTTTCGCCAGGTTTAATAAAGTGAGAAGCGATATCTGCGATTTCTTTTTTCTCGTTCATGTATAAGGATTGTTTTTCAAATTGTGATTTTTCGTTTCGAACTAATTTACTTTCTGCTCCGCCATGAACCTTTATTAATTCATCTTTTTCTTCTAGTTCAGTTAAATAGCGTCTGATTGTCATAGTTGATACATTGAGATGTTGAGCAAGTTCTTGGATTGAGACATAGCCTTTAACGTTTACTGTATCTAGGATAAATTTTATTCGCTCATTTTTTTTCATAGTAGATTCCTTCTTGTTATCTTTTGAATTTATAATATCATTAAAATGTCATTTTTTCAATCAAAAAGAACAAAAGGACATGAAATAACACTATAAAATAACAAAAAATAACACCACCTCACATTGTTAACAAAAAAATAACAAAAATAGAACAAAAAGTGTTGACAAATGATTAAAAAAGATTATAATTAGTATTGTAAGCGATATCAGAAATATAATTTAGGAGGGATAAGATGAGATATCTTGTTATAAGTCATGGACCGATGTCAAAAGCTGCGGTGGAAAGTGCAGAAATGATTTTAGGTTCTCAAAGTCGTGTTAATACGTTATCAGTGACAATGGATTCGACGATAGAATCAATGTATGAAGAAATTGTGACAGTTACGTCCGTATATCCAGATGAGGAATGGATTATCCTGACAGATATTATTGGTGGAACTCCGTTTAATGCATCTTATCGTGTTTTAGAAACTAATGGAAATGTATTGATCGTAACAGGCTTTAATTTGCCCTTGTTAATTGAGTTGTTTATGCACTCGGAGTTACGCTTGTTAGAGGCAACAGAGGTAATAAAAAATATATTACCAAATACAATGTCAATTGTTGATAAGGCAATAACTTCCGAACCTATTGAGGAAGATTCATTTGATCTATAGAAGGAGACATAGAAATGGCAGTAGAACTTGTTAGAATTGATGACCGCTTGATTCATGGTCAAGTGGCAACTACTTGGACTCGTAATTATGAAATTGAACAAATCTTAATTATTAATGATGAAGCTAAAAATGATCCAGTTCAGCACAGTGTTGCAAATTTTGCCGTTCCCCCTGGTGTTAAGGTTGTTATTTTTGGAGTTCGTCAATTTGCTGAGGTTATGAAGAAAAGTGAAATCAAAAAGAGAACGATGTTATTATTTACCAATCCTATAGATATAAAATTTTTAGTAGATGAAGGATTGAAAATTAAAGAAGTTAATGCAGGAGGGATGAGATTTAAAGAAGGACGTAAAAGATTAGAGAAAGCAATCTCTGTAACAGACGAGGAACATCAAGCCTTTGTTGATTTGATGAATGAAGGAATTCATATCAATGTACAAATGGTTCCTAAAGATCCTAGGGTGGATTATAAAACGTTAGTTTAAGACCTTTATTGCTTAAATTAAATTCAAAAGAAAAATAAAAGAAAGGAGAAAATCTTATGATTTTCAAAGCGCTTATTGTGGCGATTTGGGCGGGGCTATGTGCTCTTGACCAGTTTGGACCACACCTTGGCTTTCGAAAACCATTATTAGCAGGTGTAGTAGTAGGATTCTTGCTGGGAGACCCAGGGCAGGGATTGATTATCGCTGGTACTCTTGAGCTATTGTGGTTAGGAACAAATAATGTAGGAGCCTATCAACCACCTGATGTTATTTCAGGAGCTGTTGTTGGTGTCGCTATAGGTATTTTATCAGGCGGTGGTGAGGCTGCAGGTGTTGCAGTTGCGGTACCTGTTGCGCTTCTAGTTCAACAACTAAGTATGATTATAATGACCACTAATGTATCATTAGTACATACGGCAGATAAAATTGTTCAATCGGGTGAATTTGGAAAAATTGATAAGTTGCAGTATTTAGGTGGTCTATTCTTCTTTTTAAGTCGAGCTGTACCAGTGTTTATCTCAGTATGGTTAGGTGCTCCAGCAGTAGAAGCTGCATTAGGTGTTATTCCAGCTTTTGCCTTAACTGGATTGACAGTTGCTTCTAAACTCATTCCAGCAGTTGGTCTTGCTATGCTACTTTCAATGATGTTGAAAAAGAATATGTGGATTTTTCTTACACTAGGTTTTGCATTAGCAACATTTTTACAAATACCAACTGTTGGCATTGCAATTTTTGCTCTTGCAGCAGCTGCCTTGTATGATATTTTAATGAATCGTGGTGGAATAGAAAAAAACGGAGATTCTGAGGAATCGAGTGTAGTTGTTGCAGATGGGGAAGGAGAGTTTGATTTATGACCAATGAAAATAAAATAACAAAAAAAGATTTGAATAAAATGTTTTGGCGTTGTCAGATGATTCAATTCTCTCACAATTATGAGCGATTACAAAGTCTAAGTACTCTATTTGCATTGACACCAGTTTTGTCTAAATTATACAAAGGTAAAAGTAAAGAAGAATGTGTCAATGCTCAAAGACGCCATTTAGAATTTTTTAATAGCCATCCAGTACTTATTCCGTTCATATTAGGTGTTACAACTGCATTAGAAGAAACCACTACTGAAGATGAAAAAGAATCTGTTATTGCTGTAAAAACAAGTTTGATGGGGCCTTTGGCTGGTTTGGGTGATAGCTTATTGAACTTTACATGGTTTCCGATTGCAGGAAGTATAGGGGCTTCATTTGCAGTTCAAGGAAATTGGATGGGGCCAATATTGATGTTCTTGCTGATAAATGGTTTATATTTCCCTTTGAAATATTACAGTATTCACATAGGATATAGTAAAGGGAAAGAATTATTAACATCGGCAAATGGGAAAAAGATTTTAGATAGAATTTCAACATCGGCGAATGTTCTTGGTGTAATGGTAGCGGGTGCGTTAATTACATCTACAGTTAAGTTAAAATTAGGGTTACAATTTGGTGAAGGCGATGGGGCTATAGTGCTTCAAGATACTCTTGATAAAGTATTACCAAATATGTTGCCTTTAATTCTTACATTAGTTTGTTTGTATTTAATGAAAAAATGGAATGGTAAATACGTTGTGTCAATGATTTTTGTGATTATTGGAGTTTCTATCTTCTTATCATATTTTGGAATCATTGTTTAGATTAAAACGAGGTAGGAAATGAAGGTTGTTCTAGTATTAATGGATACGCTACGAAAGGATTTTTTGAAAACATATAATACAAATTCTTTTGTAGCGACACCTAATTTAGATGCATTTGCTCAAGATTCGGCTGTTTTTGATAATCATTATATTGGCTCAACTCCCTGTATGCCTGCACGACGTGATATTATGACTGGTCGTTTAAATTTTTTAGAGAGATCATGGGGACCAATTGAACCATTTGACATCACTGTATCAAAGGTGCTTCAAGAGCATGGAGTATATTCACACTTAACGACAGATCATACACATTATTTTAGACTTGGTGGCGAAGGCTATATTAACCAATTTACAACTTGGGATTTTCATCGCGGTCAAGAAGGCGATCCATGGATTTCACGAATAAAAGATCCAGAGTGGATGCCAGAACAGTATTATGGTAAGCTAAGACGTCAATACCAAGCGAATCGTGAATATTGGTATGAAGATGAGGATAAATATCCTACTCCTAGGACATTTAAATCGGCATGCGAATGGTTAGAATTAAATAAAGATGAGGATGATTTCTTTATTCAAGTAGAAGTTTTTGATCCTCATGAACCGTTTGATGTACCTAAAAAATACATGGAGTTGTATGATAAAGTATATACTGGTCCATATTTTGAAACTCCAAATTATGGGGAAGTAGATGTCCCAGAAGAGGCGGTAGACTATATTCGAAAACGGTATGCTGCACTTATGACTATGACAGATGTCCATTTTGGTCGCTTAATTAATAAAATGAAGGAATTAGGAATATACGATGATACTTTAATCATTGTGACATCTGACCATGGATATTTCTTGGGAGAAAGAGAGCTGTTCGGAAAAAATTATATGCATAATTTTAATGAATTAGCAGCAATTCCTTTATTTGTCAAAGACCCAGTTCATCGTAAACAAGGTGAAAGAATAAAAACAGTATCACAGAATATTGATATTATGCCAACCATATTGGATTATTTTGATATCCCAACTCCAGATGAAGTACAGGGAAAATCATGGTTGCCGCTATTAGATGGGAGAGAAAATGAAAAAGAGTATGCCGTTTATGGTGCTCATGGCATCACAGTGAATATTACAGATGGACGGTATACCTATTTCAGAGCTCCAAAACCAGACAATTCTCCTTTAAATGAGTATGCTGGAATCCCAACAACTATTCGTCATTATTTAGGAGAGCAGAATCCTTCAGAAATTGAAATGGGACAGTTTCTTGAACGAACTCCTTTTCCAGTTTATAAGATTCCTATAAAAAAACCAGCTATTTTAGATGGTTTAGGGGATATGTCAGGGTATACAAAGGATAGCTTACTTTTTGATTTGGAAATTGATGAAGGTCAAACTTCTCCACTTCAGGATGATGAATTAGAAGACCGTATGAAGCATTTGCTGGTAGAAGAAATGAAGAAACTCGAAGCTCCAGAGGAACAGTTTGAAAGATTAGATTTATTGGATATCTTATAAAAGAAGGGACATGTTTATGATTTATATTCCTGGTGGTAATTATTGTATCGGAACAAATGAAAGGATAGGGTTTGAGTATGATTATGAAGGTCCCCGTACTGAAATATCTATTGCTCCTTTCTACATTGATGAGACAACAGTAACAAATCAAGAATTTTCAGAGTTTGTGAAACAAACTGGATATATTACTGACGCTGAAAAAATTGGTTGGTCTTATGTGTTCAAATATTTTATAGAGGATATAAATCAAATTTCTATAGAGATGCAGAAGACACCTTGGTGGTTAGCAATAGCAGGAGCATCATGGTGCCATCCGGAAGGACCAATGACAGATATCCGTACTCGTATGGATCATCCTGTAGTACATGTTACTCGGAACGATGCGCTAGCCTATTGCAAATGGGCTGGAAAAAGATTACCTACAGAAGCAGAATGGGAAATAGCAGCTCAAGGTGGAACCGAGTATGAGCATTATTATTGGGGAGATAATCTTATCTTTAGTGATAAGCATATGTGCAATACATGGCAAGGGCAGTTCCCTACTCTTAATTCATTAGATGATGGATATGCGGGGACTGCTCCTGTTAAGACATATGAACCGAACCCTTATGGGCTTTATCAAATGATAGGGAATGTTTGGGAATGGTGCGTAAACCCAGGAAAAATAGAACTGCAATCTTTTCAGATTGTGTCTGGTAAAGATTTTTGGAGAGAACATCAAATCTGTGATAATGAACAGTATGCTATAAAAGGAGGTTCCTTTTTATGCCATTATAGTTATTGCAATCGCTATAGAATGTCTGCTAGAAATTCTACAACAGCTATGACAAGTAGTCAAAATATGGGTTTTCGTTGTGTAAAGGACATCAGCTAATAAAGGAAGTGAGATGTATATATGGAACAAAAAATATTATATTTCCTTGTCATCATAGTAGCTAATGCAATAGGGGCGGTATCCGGTATGGGAGGAGGCGTTATTATAAAACCGGTACTTGATTTTATTGCATGGGATAATGTGGCAACTATTTCCTTCTATTCCTCTGTTGCTGTATTTGTTATGTCGATTTCATCAACAGTCAGACAGATTCAGTCTGGTCAAAAGTTAAAAGTTATGGAACTAAGTTATCTTGCTATAGGTTCTATTTTTGGAGGATATATAGGTAGTCTACTATTTGACTGCCTTTTAGTTTTATCTGGGTCAAGAATAGCACAATTTGTTCAAGTAATTATCACAGTACTTATGTTGCTATTTGCTTTATTGGCTTCAAAAAAGTTTTTTAAACAATATAATTTTATTCACAAGACATGGTATTTTTTCTGTGGTTTTTTATTGGGAGCTATATCTAGTTTTTTAGGGATTGGTGGTGGTCCAATCAATGTATCTTTTTTTATAATTTTATTTGGATTACCTATAAAAAAAGCGACAGTTTATTCTATTGCCACTATTTTCTTCTCTCAACTTTCTAAAATTATTTCGTTAGTGTTGATTTCTAAATTTAATCAGTATGATAGCCGTATGCTTATGGTGATTATCATTGCTGCTATTTTTGGAGGAATTTTTGGAGCTAAATTCAGTAAAATTCTATCAGAAGATAAAATTGCGATAGTTTTTCAACTGGTTGTTGTCGCTGTTTTAGCATTAAATATTTATAATTTATTTGCAGTGGTTTTAGAGTAGATTTTACACGCTAATATAAAAATAAAAATTTAAAATGATATATATTAAAAATTGAAAGGGAAGTCATGAATCGATTTATAAAAAAATTATTTTTGAAAAATAATCACAGCTCATTCAAAAATTTAATCATATGTTTCAGTATAGTAGGACTTGGAATGTATTTTATGAATACTGAGAACGTATTTGCGAATCATTCAAACGAGTCTACTCACAAGGTTTCTCATTTATTGCCGAGAGAAAATGACCTGTCTGAAGGCTTAATTCAAAAGTTTGATTTTGAAGCGGATACCATAGGTTCTAATACCACGGTAGGAATAGATTCTAATTATTCCGGGACTCTTATTGGTAATCATGTTAAGATTATTGACTCAGGAGATGATGTATTCGGTAAAGTTGTAAATTTTGGAGAGGGCTCAGGTAGCTATATCAAAGTTAATGATTTAATAAACACAGCCAAAAATAGCTATACTTTTACAGTTTGGTTGAAATATGATAGTAGTATATCCGAAGTGAATTCTAATTCTTCAGCTGTTGTTTTTCAACAAGATGGACAAGGAAAGTCTTTGTTAAATATTAAAGCAAATGGACAACTTAATACATATATAGCCGCTGTGAATATTGATAGTAAAGCAGCTATAAAAAAGAATGAATGGGTACATATTGCAATTAGTTTCAATATCGAAGAATTGACCATATCGTATTATATAAACGGTTTGTTAGATAGTGTTAGTCCTCTTAATAAAAATACTGTGAATCAGCTAACCTCTCTCTTAATAGGTTCTCATAAAAATTTAGGGAATGACCCACATCAAATGAGAGGAAATTTAGATGATATTAGAATATATAACCGCGTCCTAAGTCATGATGAAGTGCAACAAATATATAATATTAAAGGTCAAAAAATATTTATAGATAATAAATTGTTTCCATTGTTAAAGATTGCTAAGGAAGTTATAGAGAGTGAGCGGACTAATAAATTAGAGAGTGATTATCAGACTTTACTGAAGCTAGTTGAAACGATTGAAGGCATTAAAGGAGACGAAAACATTGATGTTCTTAGATCATATTACAATGATTTAAACAGTTTAATAAAGAAGGTTCAAGCGAATGATTTGGTAAATATTTCAATTGACACAAGCAAGATTGAAAGGAAGATAGATGCAAAGCATATATTTGGTATCAATCATCGTTATGCATTCAATGGCTACGGTTCTTTTGATGAGAAGGAAAAGAAGGTACGAGATGAGTTTGTTAATCTCTACAAGAAAGCGGGATTTGGTTCCATAAGATATCCTGGTGGAACAATTTCTAATTTATTTAATTGGAAAACAGCTATTGGTCCTGTAGAGAGTCTAAGAAAACAAATTCATGGATTTTACAACAATCCAGGTCAAGTAGGAATTGAAGCAAATTTTGGTTTATCAGAAATCGCTACATTCGCACAGAATGTTGATTCTGAAATGGTCTATGTCTACAGTTTGGGAAGAGGTAATGCGCAAGATGTTTCAGATTTGATGGAATTTTTAAATGCTAGAATTGGAACGAATCCGAACGGAGGTGTGGATTGGGCTCAAGTTCGTGCTGATTTAGGGCATAGGGAACCATTTAACATTAAATTTTTTGAAATTGGGAACGAAATGAATCAAGGCGGTGCTGGTGGTGATGGAACAGTATCCCAATCTTATTGGACAGCGTTTGTTAAGGGAAAGAATACGGAGCAAGCTTACACAGAGGGAGGAACAGCTGTATTTAATCAACAATACGTAGTTGACGAAGAAAACTGGAATCAATCTGCCTCTAAAAGTAGCGGGAATGCTAATATGATTAAGTATATGCGCTATGCAAATGTGAATCCTAAAAAATACATAGATAATAAAATTGTTGATAATCCTAATTTTATAGCAATTGAAAAAGATTCAGTTAGAGTGTTTGTTGGAGACGGTAAGGAAAAAGAGGAATGGGAAGTTGTCACTAATTTTAATAATTCTGTTCAGACTTCAAAACACGTAGTTGTGGACTATAGTAATGGGTCTATCAAGTTTGGTGATGGTATTAAAGGGATGATTCCTAAGAAAGGGGTGTCTATTCGAGTTTCGTATTCCGTACAGAAGGATGGCTATGTTCAAATTGCGGAAAGTTTGAAACGCACAATGAAACAAATTTCAGAGACAGAAAACACAGAGAAGCAGGCATATGTATTTTCGAGTTATGAATCACCTCAGTTCATAAAACATATGGCTTTATTGAAGAAGAATCATCTTTACGATGGTTTAACGATTCATCCATATTCAGGTCATGTAAATGGTGGAAATAACCCCCTTACATTCTATGATAATGCAATGTTGAAAGCGGAAAACACAGGAATTAAACATGTCGCAGACTATGTAAAAATGTTACCTGAAGGGAAAGTTCCTGTTATCAGTGAGTACGGTATTTTTAGAAATACAGAACCGCAAGTAAGGTCGGTAACCCATGCTTTATATATTGCAAAAACACTACTAGAATATGTCAAATTAGGAAGCCCTTATATTCAAAAACATACTTTAGTGGATTGGTATAGTTCAGGTGGAGATTCTTTAGGACCTACACAACAGGCAGTAATACAAGCTGTTCCTCAAGCTGGTTCAGATAGAAAAACTGGTAAAGGGAATTATAAGTATTTTGCTACACCATCTGCTCTTGTTTTTGAAATGTTGAATAAAGGTGGTTTTGGAGATAATATTCTTAAGTCTTCAATAGAAAAATCTCCGAAACTTGAAAATGGAGTAACTAGTGTTTCAACACTTGTTAGTAAAGACGATGTTGGGAATGTTTATGTTGCACTTACAAATGTTAATCGTGTAAATGGTTATGATATAAATATCAATTTTGAGGGCATAGACGAGAGTATGGATGGCTCAGTTGTAGAAGTTAAAAAAATGACATCTAAAAATATAAATGATGAGAATTCTTTGACAGAGCCTGATAAAGTTCATATTGAGAATTCTGAATTTACATATACAAAAGGTATGACTTATACGATTCCTCAACATAGCTTTATTATTTTAAAATTTAAAGTTAAGTAGAGTGAATCAGAGCAAAAATAAAAGATAAAAAACGAACGAAAAGTATTCTAAGCTTTTTAAGAATGCAATTCGTTCGTTTAATTTTGTTATTACTTTTTTGAAATATTCTTTTTCAGACTGTTACTCTACAAAATGCTGACAGATAGGAACTTTCTTATGATATTGAAGGTTAGGGTCTAAAGTATGGTATACTATAAAGTAGATTAAATAGTAGACGAGAAAAGGAAAACTATGTACGAATATTTAAAAGGAATCATTACCAAAATCACTGCTAAATACATTGTTCTTGAAGTCAACGGTATTGGTTATATCCTGCATGTGGCTAATCCCTATGCCTACTCAGGACAGGTTAATCAAGTAGCTCAGATTTATGTGCATCAAGTCGTGCGTGAGGACGCCCATCTGCTTTATGGATTTCGCTCAGAAGATGAGAAAAAGCTCTTTCTTAGTCTGATTTCGGTCTCTGGGATTGGGCCGGTATCAGCTCTTGCTATTATCGCTGCTGATGACAATGCTGGCCTGGTTCAAGCTATTGAAACCAAGAATATCACCTACTTGACCAAGTTCCCTAAAATTGGCAAGAAAACAGCCCAGCAGATGGTGCTGGACTTGGAAGGCAAGGTAGTAGTTGCAGGAGATGACCTTCCTGCCAAGGTGGCAGTGCAAGCTAGCGCTGAAAACCAAGAACTGGAAGAAGCCATGGAAGCCATGTTGGCTCTGGGCTACAAGGCAACCGAGCTCAAGAAAATCAAGAAATTCTTCGAAGGAACGACAGATACAGCTGAGAACTATATCAAGTCGGCCCTTAAAATGTTGGTCAAATAGGAGCAGAGCATGCCAAAACGTTGTTCGTGGGTCAAGATGACCAATCCGCTCTACATTGCCTACCATGATGAGGAGTGGGGCCAGCCCCTCCATGATGACCAAGCATTGTTTGAGTTGTTGTGTATGGAAACCTATCAGGCTGGTCTGTCTTGGGAAACGGTGCTCAACAAACGCCAGGCTTTCCGAGAAGCATTTTATGGCTATCAAATTCAAGCGGTCGCAGAGATGACAGACACCGAACTGGAAGACTTGCTAGAGAATCCAGCCATCATTCGAAATAGAGCCAAGATTTTTGCTACACGCGCTAATGCCCAATCATTGCTACAGTTACAGGCAAAGTACGGCTCTTTTGATGCCTATCTTTGGTCTTTTGTTGAGGAGAAAACTGTCGTTAATGATGTTCCCGATTACCGCCAAGCTCCAGCTAAAACCGCTTTGTCTGAGAAATTAGCCAAAGATCTAAAAAAACGAGGTTTCAAGTTCACAGGCCCAGTCGCAGTCTTATCTTTTCTACAAGCAGCAGGCCTGGTTGATGATCACGAGAATGATTGTGAGTGGAAAAGCGGTCACTAGCATATCTGAGAATATAGAAAAAAGCTGAGAAATTTTTCCCAGCTTTTTATATATACTATTAGATTTGTTAGAGTGAAGTCAAAAAAGTGATTCCACCTAAAATAACACCAGCTGAATTTGGAATGATTAGTATCCAATCTTTCTTAGGTTCCTTTGTCCATCCATAAATAACCCAGATTAAGCAAGATATAGCAGCTGATAAAGGTTGAAATGGTTGAGCTTTATTTCCCTGTAAATTAGCGATAATTTGAGGTATGTAGGCAATAAATACTATAATTCCAATAAAGGCACCAATAGAACCTACGATTCGATTAATTTTTTGTTTTGTCATATACACCTCCTTCAAAAGGATATCATAGAAATTAGCGAAATGCAATAAATTCAGATACAAATGTAACGAAAACCAATACAAAAGCACAAAAATAGAAAAACTATTTATTTTTTGTTATAGTCAAATCGGATGACTTGCTCCTTTGCATCTACATAGGCGTGGACTCCGAAGGGTACAATGGCTCTTGGAGTTGCGTGGCCGACATTTAGATTATAGATAATCGGGATATTGCTGTCAATAATATCCAATAGTGCCTCTTTATAGTCGTCATAGAAAGTTTCATCCATAGGTTTTCCGACCAGGAGTCCACTGATGACCTCGAATATGCTAGTGTCCTTTAAAGTCTGCAACATCTTTTTGAAGTCTTCCGGCTCAGGCTTTTCTTCGCTTGTTTCGAGCAAGAGGATTTTTCCTTCCCAGTCTGACAAGTCAGGGAAAAGTTTGTATTTTTGGCAGAGCTCCGTGCTATCTGTGTATCGAGAGTTGTCAAAGATATCATAGAGGGACTCAAGACACCCACCGAGGATTTTTCCCTCGAACTGGGCATTTCCTTGCAACAACTCCAAACCAGTATTTGCATGACTGATACGATGTGTCCCCAGAGCCTTGGGACTAAAATCAGTCCTTTCCTCATACCAAACATTGCTAGGGCGGATTTCTGAGATTCTTCCCGTCTCAATCAATTCTTTGAAGTAGTGAAGGCTATAGGCTAGCATTTCCTTGTCCAATTCACAAATGTCTGCTAAAAAGGATTGCCCATAAAAAGTCTTGATTCCTAGTTTATGCAACATGAGATGGTTCATGGTTGTATCTGAGAAGCCAAGAAAAATTTTTTGTTTGATAACCTTTTGGAGTTGGTCATTTTCAAAAAGATAAGGTAGTAAGCGATAGGTATCGTCTCCACCGATGGCACAAAGGATCATATCGATGCTATCATCAGAAAAGGCATGAATCAAATCCTCTGCACGAGCTTCAGGATGGTTCTTGATAAAGTCTAATCCATTTAGCGAATGGGGCAAAAAGATAGGATTGAGTCCCAGGTCCTTGAGACGTTGGACGCCCAAGTCCACTTCGTGTTTGACAAAGTCCTCTCCGATAATGCCACTAGATAAACTAACAATACCAATAGTAGAAACCATATCTCATCCTCCTAGAAATAGATTGAGCTTATTTTATCACAAAAGATTAGATAGAGCTATGTGGGATGTCAGAAGAATACTTTTAATACTCTTCGAAAATCTCTTCAAACCACGTCAGCTTTGCCTTGCCGTACTCAAGTACAGCCTGCGGCTAGCTTCCTAGTTTGCTCTTTGATTTTCATTGAGTATGAGCCTATTTTATCACAAAAGATAAGAGAAAGCTATGTGGGATGTCAGAAGAATACTTTAAAATCAAGAAAGTAAGTGAAAAAGCAACCGCACCTGCAGTTGCTTTTATCATTCTTCTTAATAACGTGTTGGTCCTGCACTTGCGCTTCGGATGTTCAAGCGTTTCTTGAGATAGAAGCGAAGGGCTAGGAGGGCTGCTCCGATAATAGCCAGCGGCAATGGAGCAAGTACTGGGTTAAGGCTAGCTGGTAGGAAGCTTGTTGCAAAGAAGACAAACAACCAAAGGAACATAGAGGCTAGGATAACCAGTACAGATTTCCAGAAAGGTGGACGTTGACTGCGGTCCATATCTGGTCCATAGTATTGGTAAACAAAGTAGTACATCAAGTAGAAGGCAAATCCACCAACCAGTCCAACTAATAGGAGGGTAATCAAACCATAGCCGAGAGCTTGGTCTGCCGCAAAGAAGGTTGTGAGAGCGCTGACGAGGGCAAAGAGGCTAGTGATGAAAAGGGCTGAGTCCATAATCATGAGTTTTGGATCATCATTTTCTTTTGGATGCTCTTTTTCATATTGTTCCTTGACAGTGAAGCTGTGTGCCCAGTGGGTCGGTGCGCCATAGAGGGAACGAGCAGTCGTACCCTTGGCTTGCTCTTCAAGGATTTGGGGAATAACTTCCTCAAAAATAGCCTTGATTTCAGCATCTGTTTTTCCATCTTTGATGAATTGTTGGGTAGCGATGTGGACAAATTCTTGGTTTTTCTTAGTTAATTTTTGTAGATCAATCTGAGACATAGGAACTCCTCTTAGAACCATTTTTTATGGATGAGATAGAGAGTGAGCGAGACACTCATAGCAAAGGCGATAAAGACGATTAACCAGAAGGCATTTGGCTCACCGTTTAGGGGGATTTCATTATCCTTAAAGTTCATCCCGTAGGCAGAGAAGACCATGGTTGGGATGGACATGACGATGGTCACAAGGGCCAAGGTTTTCATGATGTTGTTCTGGTTGTTGGAAATGATAGAGGCGAAGGTCTCTGTCATAGAATGCAAGACGTTTCCATAAATGTCTGCCATCTCGATGGCCTGTTGGGTTTCAATCAGGGTATCTTCAAGCAGGTCTTCGTCCTCAAGGTATTTCTTGATATTGCTGGTTGAGCTGGTCAATTTCTTAATCACACGCTCATTTGTTTTGAGGGAAGCCTTGAAATAGACGATGGTTTTTTCCAATTCCATGAGTTCAATCAATTCTTCATTTCGAGTTGATTGATGCAGTTGACTTTCGATTTGCTCACTCTTGCGGTCAATTGAACGAAGGGCTGTTAGGTAAAGCTCTGCATTGCGATAGAGAATTTGGAAGATAAAACGCGAACGCATGAAGGTGTAGAAATTACGCAATCGACGGTTGATAAAGACATCGAGGACCGGTAATGGTTCCAAACACGTAGTGATAATGGTTTCCTCGGTGATGATAATACCAAGCGGGATGGTTACGTAGTAGGTGCGGTTATTTCTTTCTTCTGTGACCGGCACGTCTACGATAATCAGGGTATACTCGTCTTCAATGGTAATACGAGACATTTCTTCCGCATCGAGCGGTGCTCGAAGGTCGGCGATATCAATATCGAAGGCGTTGGCGATTTCGAGTGATTCATTTTGAGTTGGATTAACGAGATTGATCCAAGTACCCGGTTCAAGCGTATCGATCTCTTTAAATTCAGTTGTTGTAGAGAGAAAAACTTGTTTCATATCCCTTATCCTTTCTCATTTTTCAGATTTTTTCACACCGTACTATTATACTACAAAATCAGCCTTTTGGGTAATAGAATCTCACTTTTTTTGGTATAATGGTAAGCAATAATGGACTAGAAAGAACAAAGATGCAAGATAAAATTGTCATTCATGGGGCGCGTGCCCATAATTTAAAAAATATTGATGTGGAGATTCCACGAGACAAGTTGGTTGTCGTGACCGGCTTGTCAGGTTCAGGGAAATCCAGTCTGGCCTTTGATACCCTCTATGCCGAGGGACAACGGCGCTATGTAGAGAGTTTGTCAGCCTATGCTCGTCAATTCTTGGGAAATATGGAGAAGCCTGATGTAGATGCCATTGATGGTCTGAGCCCAGCTATTTCCATCGACCAGAAAACGACTAGCAAAAACCCTCGCTCGACGGTGGGAACAACGACTGAAATCAACGACTATCTGCGTCTCCTCTACGCGCGTGTGGGGACGCCTTACTGTATCAACGGGCATGGAGCTATCAAGGCCTCTTCTGTGGAGCAAATTGTGGATAAGGTTTTGGAGTTACCTGAACGCCAGCGCCTGCAAATTTTAGCTCCTGTCATCCGCAAGAAAAAAGGTCAACATAAGAGTGTTATTGAGAAGGTTCAGAAAGACGGTTATGTCCGTGTCCGTGTGGATGGGGAAGTCTATGATGTGACCGAAGTGCCAGAGTTGTCTAAGAGCAAGCAACACAATATTGATGTCGTAGTTGACCGTATTGTCATCAAGGAGGGCATTCGTAGCCGTCTCTTTGATTCCATTGAGGCTGCCCTTCGTATCGCAGAAGGTTATGTCATTATCGACACTATGGACGACTCTGAGTTATTGTTCTCTGAGCACTATGCCTGTCCAGTTTGCGGTTTTACTGTCCCAGAGTTAGAGCCACGTCTCTTCTCCTTCAATGCTCCTTTTGGTTCTTGTAGTGAGTGTGACGGCTTGGGCATCAAGCTGGAGGTGGATACTGATTTGGTGGTGCCAGATGCCAGCAAAACGCTACGCGAGGGAGCCTTGGCTCCTTGGAATCCTATCTCATCCAACTACTATCCAAACATGCTAGAGCAGGCTATGACAGCCTTTGGAGTGGATATGGATAAGCCTTTTGAGGACTTGTCAGAAGAAGATAAGAACTTGATTTTCTATGGTTCAGATGGCAAGGAATTCCATTTCCACTATGAAAATGAATTTGGTGGCGTGCGCGATATTGACATTCCGTTTGAAGGAGTTGTCAATAATATCAAGCGTCGTTATCACGAGACAAACAGCGATTACACTCGCACCCAGATGCGCCTCTACATGAATGAGCTGACCTGCGGAACCTGTCACGGTTATCGTCTCAATGACCAGGCCTTGTCTGTCCGTGTGGGCGGCGAGCAAGGGCCACATATCGGAGAAATTTCAGACCTGTCTATCGCAGACCACTTGGAGTTGGTGAGTCAGTTAACCTTGTCTGAAAATGAAGCCATCATCGCCCGTCCCATTCTCAAGGAAATCAAGGACCGCTTGACCTTCCTGAATAACGTGGGTCTCAACTATCTGACCCTATCTCGTTCAGCAGGAACCCTTTCAGGTGGGGAAAGTCAGCGCATTCGCTTGGCGACCCAGATTGGTTCCAACTTATCAGGTGTCCTTTATATCCTGGATGAGCCGTCAATCGGTCTCCACCAGAGGGACAATGACCGCCTGATTGCCAGTCTGAAAAAGATGCGCGATTTAGGTAATACCCTCATCGTGGTGGAACATGACGAAGATACCATGCGTGAGGCGGATTATCTGATTGACGTTGGTCCCGGTGCCGGTGTTTTTGGTGGGGAGATTGTTGCGGCAGGAACCCCTAAGCAAGTGGCTCGCAACAGCAAGTCTATCACAGGTCAGTACTTGTCAGGCAAACGTGCCATTCCAGTGCCAGACGAGCGCCGTACCGGAAATGGTCGTTTTATCGAAGTGACAGGTGCGCGTGAGAACAACCTGCAAAATGTCACAGCTCGCTTTCCACTAGGAAAATTCATCGCGGTGACAGGTGTGTCAGGTTCAGGGAAATCGACCTTAATTAACAGCATCCTCAAAAAAGCCATTGCTCAAAAACTCAACCGCAATTCAGACAAACCTGGTAAGTTTAAAACGATTACAGGGATTGAGCATGTAGACCGCTTGATTGATATTGACCAAAGTCCTATCGGACGAACGCCGAGGTCTAACCCTGCTACCTATACAGGAGTTTTTGACGATATACGTGACCTTTTTGCCCAGACAAATGAAGCCAAGATTCGAGGCTACAAGAAGGGGCGTTTCAGTTTCAATGTCAAGGGTGGTCGCTGTGAAGCCTGCTCAGGTGACGGGATTATCAAGATTGAGATGCACTTCTTGCCAGATGTTTATGTGGCTTGTGAAGTTTGCCACGGGACCCGTTACAACAGTGAAACCCTAGAAGTTCACTATAAGGAAAAGAATATCTCGCAAGTCTTGGATATGACCGTCAACGATGCGGTGGAGTTCTTCCAACACATTCCAAAGATTCAACGTAAACTTCAGACCATCAAGGATGTGGGACTGGGCTATGTGACGCTAGGTCAACCAGCTACCACCCTTTCTGGGGGAGAAGCTCAGCGTATGAAGTTGGCTAGCGAACTTCACAAACGATCGACAGGAAAATCTTTCTACATTCTGGATGAGCCGACGACAGGACTCCATACAGAGGATATCGCTCGCTTGCTTAAAGTCTTGGCTCGCTTTGTTGACGATGGCAATACAGTCCTCGTCATTGAGCACAATCTGGATGTTATCAAGACGGCAGACCATATTATTGACTTGGGACCTGAGGGCGGTGTCGGTGGTGGAACCATCATCGCAACAGGAACTCCAGAAGAAGTAGCGGCCAACGAAGCAAGCTACACAGGACACTATTTGAAAGGAAAGTTACATCATGAATAAACGCGTACAAGCATTTCTAGCTAAAATGCAAGAAAAAGAACTAGATGGTATCATCATCAACAATCTTAAAAACGTCTACTACTTGACTGGTTTTTGGGGGTCAAACGGAACAGTCTTTATCAGCCGTGATCGTCAGGTCTTGGTGACAGACTCTCGCTATATCATTGCGGCCAAGCAAGAAACCAGTGGTTTTGAGATTGTGGCTGACCGTGATGAATTGGCTGTCATTGCGGGTATTGTTAAGGACATGGGCTTGTCTCGAATCGGTTTTGAGGACGAGATTTCAGTCTCTTATTATCACCGTATGCAGGCAGCTTTTGCAGGTTTGGACTTGCTTCCACAGACTCAGTTTGTTGAAGGTCTTCGAATGATTAAGGATGAAGCGGAGATTGCAGCTATTCGCAAGGCTTGTTCTATCTCAGACCAAGCTTTCCGCGATGCGCTTGACTTTATTAAGCCAGGAAAGACTGAAATTGAGATTGCCAACTTCCTTGACTTCCGCATGCGTGAGTTGGGAGCATCTGGCTTGTCTTTTGACACTATCCTAGCCAGCGGTATCAACTCTTCTAAACCCCATGCCCATCCCATGCACAAACCAGTGGAATTGGGAGAAGCCATTACCATGGATTTCGGCTGCCTATATGACCACTATGTCAGTGATATGACACGAACTATCTACTTGGGGCATGTTAGCGACGAGCAGGCAGAGATTTACAATACGGTTTTGAAAGCCAACCAAGCCTTGATTGACCAGGCTAAGGCTGGCTTAGGTTTCCGTGACTTTGACAAAATTCCTCGTGATATTATCATCGAGGCAGGCTATGGCGACTACTTTACCCACGGTATTGGACACGGTATTGGACTGGATATCCATGAAGAGCCTTACTTTAGCCAAACTTCTACAGAAACTATTAAGGCAGGTATGGCATTGACAGATGAGCCAGGTATCTATATCGAAGGCAAATATGGCGTTCGTATCGAGGATGATATTCTGATTACAGAGACAGGTTGTGAATTATTGACCCTTGCTCCAAAAGAGTTGATAGTTATTTAAGAGTTAAACAACTCAAATGATTGACTTTTAAATTTTAAAGGTTTATACTGAAAGACGAAAACGGTAGGTGAGGCTACCATAGGGATACGGATGACTACCGCAAAGCAGTGGAGACACTACTCGTTGGTCAACAGTCCTGGTCGCGAAGGCCAAGACTAAGCTCATTACATTGCCCTATGGAGTTAAAGCTTGAACGAAAAACAGATAATTAGTTTTTTAATCCTGCCATTTTATGGTGGGATTTTCTACTGTTTAAATCAAAGAAAGGAGATAAACGATGCAAATTGACGATCATCCGGAACCGCACATACACAGCCAATCGCTGATTTGTGTCGTTCTGTCCTTATAAAGTGATTGGTCTCTGTGTATGAAACACATCATTCATACAGATAGGAGAAACCAATGAAAACTACAAAAGAAAGATTAGCAACAGCTATTCATACATCTTTAAACGAAACTCTATCTTTTTATAAGACAAGTCTAACAGGCTTGACTGAGGAGCAGGTGGAGAAAAATCGTGACCTATATGGCGAAAATACCATCACAAAGGGTCAAGAAGACAGTATCCTCAAAAAGATTTACGAATCCATTATCAATCCTTTTACGATTATCTTACTGGTCATCGCCGTGATTTCCTTGGTGACCAATGTCTGGTTGGCAAAACCAGGTCAAGAGGATCCGACGACTTCTATTATCATCGTTGTCCTAGTCCTCATTTCTGGTGGCATACGCTTTGTCCAAGAACTCCGTAGTGATAAGGCTGCGACCAATCTATCAAAAATGATTGTCAACACAGCGACTGTCATTCGTCAAGGAGAAATTCAAGAAGTACCTATCGATGATTTGGTAGTGGGTGACGTGGTTAAATTAAGCGCTGGAGACATGATTCCAGCAGATCTTCTTTTATTTGAGTCGCGCGATTTCTTTGTACAACAGTCGGGCTTGACAGGTGAAAGTGAATCGGTTGAAAAATTGGCCTTGACCAAGGCAACAGTTCAACAATCTGATAGTCTGCTAGAAGCAGAAGCGCTCTCCTTTATGGGAACCAATGTCTTGTCTGGTAGTGCCAAGGCCGTGGTTTTAGCAGTTGGTGATGATACCATGATGGGGGCCATTGAGCAGACTTTGAACACCTATGATGAGCCTACTTCGTTTGAACGGGAGATGAATAGTATTTCGTGGCTCTTGATTCGTTTGATGCTGGTCATGGTGCCTATCGTTTTCTTGTCCAATGGTTTAACAGATGGAGATTGGTTAGAAGCTGGCGTATTTGCTTTGAGTGTTGGTGTTGGATTGACACCTGAGATGCTTCCTATGATTATCACGGCCAGTCTAGCAAAGGGCTCCATCATTATGGCCAAGGAAAAAGTGGTTATCAAGAAACTCAATGCCATACAGGACTTAGGGGCGATTGATATTTTGTGTACAGATAAGACAGGAACTCTAACCCAAGACGAAATTGTCCTTGAATATCCCTTGGACATCCACGGACGCTTGGATTTGACCGTCTTGAGACGAGCTTATCTCAATTCTTATTTTCAAACGGGCTTGAAAAATTTGATGGACAGAGCCATCATCAAACGGACTGAAAAGGAAGCCAAAGAACACACCCTCTTACAAAATCTGGATCAAACTTTTCAAAAAATAGATGAGCTTCCCTTTGATTTTGAACGTAGACGGATGAGTGTTATCGTTAAGGATGAACACGAAGTTGTTAGTTTGGTAACCAAGGGTGCCCTAGAGGAAATGTTGACGATTTCCAGTTATGCGGAATACCAAGGAGTGATTACTCCCTTGACAGATGTTATTAGAGAAGAAATTTTAGCAGAAGTCAGACAACTAAATCAACAAGGTTTGCGTGTCTTGGGAGTGGCCTATAAGTCAGGTTTGAGGGAAGGCCATGCCTATACAGTTGATGATGAAGGGGAGATGATTCTAACTGGTTATTTAGCCTTCCTAGATCCTCCTAAACCATCTGCAGCACCAGCAATTAAGGCTCTATTAGAACATGGAGTTCAAACAAAAATTTTGACGGGAGACAACGAAAAAGTTACCCAAGCAGTCTGTGAAAAGGTTGGTTTGGATATCAATCAGATGCTGTTAGGATCTGAAATCGATCAGATGAGTGATCAAGAATTGGCTCAAGCCGTGGAGGAGGTAACCGTCTTTGCCAAGCTTTCACCTGACCAAAAAGCAAGGATTATTTTGCAATTTAAGGCTAATGGTCATGCTGTAGGCTATATGGGAGATGGGATCAATGATGCTCCTTCTATGAAAGTTGCAGATGTGGGAATTTCTGTTGATACAGCAGTAGATATTGCCAAAGAAACAGCTGATGTTATCCTACTTGATAAGGATCTCATGGTGCTTGAAAAAGGACTTGTTGAAGGGCGTAAGGTCTATGCCAATATGACCAAATATATCAAAATGACAGTGAGTTCTAATTTTGGAAATATCTTATCCCTATTGGTCTCTGGAATCTTTTTGCCATTTTTACCAATGGCACCAGTCCATTTGATTATCCTAAATCTAGTCTATGATTTGTCTTGTATTGCCTTGCCTTTTGACAAGGTGGATAAAGATTTTTTGAGAAATCCGCATACCTGGGAAGCTAAGTCCATCACACGTTTCATGATTTGGATGGGGCCTATATCTTCTGCCTTTGATATTTTGACCTTTATTTTGCTCTATTTTATCATTGTACCCATGACGACAGGTCAAGCTTATGTTCATGGGGCAGAGTCTGCCGTAGGATTTATTGTCTTGTTTCAGACAGGTTGGTTTATCGAGTCCATGTGGTCACAGACCATGGTTATTCATATGCTGCGTTCAGCTAAAATTCCCTTTTTACAAAGTCGTCCGGCTTGGCTAGTCCTTGTGACAACCTTATTGGCTGCAGCCTTTGTGACCTTCCTTCCCTACAGTCCACTCGCAATCCTACTTCATCTAACTCCTTTAAAACCGATTTATTTCATCTTTTTACTTTTCATCATTATTTTGTATATGATTAGCGTGACAATTGTGAAAAAAATTTATATCAAGAAATATCAAGAATGGCTGTAAATTTTATTTTGTCAAGAAAAAAGTACGAAAATGACGAAAAAAGTCAAAAAAATTTAAAAATAGGTCGCAAGTCGGATGTTTTTTATGGTATAATAGACTAAACTGATAGTAACATGTAGCGAAAGGGGTAGGTACATGATTAAAATTTATACAGTCTCAAGTTGTACTAGCTGTAAAAAAGCAAAAACCTGGCTCAATGCCCACCAGTTAAGTTATAAAGAACAAAACCTTGGTAAAGAAGGAATTACGAGAGAAGAATTACTGGATATTCTAACCAAAACAGATAACGGAATAGCCAGCATCGTTTCGTCTAAAAATCGCTATGCCAAAGCCCTTGGAGTGGATATTGAAGATTTGAGTGTCAATGAAGTCCTTAATCTGATTATGGAAACACCGAGAATTTTAAAGAGCCCAATCCTTGTGGATGAAAAACGCCTGCAAGTTGGCTATAAGGAAGACGATATTCGTGCCTTCCTACCACGCTCTGTCCGTAATGTAGAAAATGCAGAAGCACGTTTGCGTGCAGCTCTATAAACATCAAGGCTGGGAGCAATTCCCAGTCTTATTCTATTTTAATTTCAAAAAGAAAGAAGAAAGAAATGAAAAAAATAGTTCTTGTTAGTCTAGCTTTCCTTTTTGTCCTGGTTGGTTGCGGACAGAAAAAGGAAACTGGACCAGCTACAAAAACAGAAAAGGATACGCTTCAGTCGGCATTGCCAGTTATTGAGAATGCTGAGAAGAATACAGTTGTGACCAAGACTTTGGTCTTGCCCAAGTCAGATGATGGTAGCCAGCAGACACAAACCATTACTTACAAAGACAAGACTTTTTTGAGCTTAACGATTCAACAAAAACGTCCAGTCTCAGATGAGTTGAAGACCTATATTGACCAACATGGAGTGGAAGAAACTCAAAAAGCTCTTCTTGAGGCGGAGGAGAAGGATGAGTCCATCATAGAAGCTCGTAAATTGGCAGGATTTAAGCTTGAAACCAAATTATTGAGTGCAACAGAACTTCAAACAACAACTAGTTTTGATTTTCAAGTTCTGGATGTCAAGAAGGCTTCTCAGTTAGAATATTTGAAGAATATTGGCTTAGAAAATCTCTTGAAGAATGAACCAAGCAAATATATTTCAGACAGATTGGCAAATGGCGCGACAGAACAATAGAAAATCCAAATAAATAGACTGCCTGAATTGTAGAACGTAAGGAATTATGCTATAATGGTACTATTCTAAGGAAAGAGGGTGTTAGAATGGGATTTACTGAAGAAACAGTACGTTTTAAATTGGACGATTCCAATAAAAAAGAAATTAGCGAAACTTTGACTGATGTCTATGCTTCGTTGAACGATAAGGGCTACAACCCAATCAACCAAATCGTAGGTTACGTATTGAGTGGAGACCCTGCCTACGTTCCTCGTTATAATAATGCACGAAATCAAATCCGTAAGTATGAGCGTGATGAAATCGTTGAGGAATTGGTCCGCTACTACCTTAAAGGACAAGGAGTCGATCTGTAACCTATGAGAATTATGGGATTGGACGTCGGTTCAAAAACGGTAGGGGTGGCGATTAGCGATCCGCTCGGTTTTACGGCTCAAGGACTTGAAATCATCCAAATCAATGAGGAGCAAGGCCAATTTGGTTTTGACCGCGTTAAGGAGTTGGTTGATACTTATAAGGTGGAACGATTTGTAGTGGGCTTGCCTAAAAACATGAACAATACAAGCGGACCGCGCGTAGAAGCTAGTCAAGCATACGGAGCAAAGCTAGAAGAGCTTTTTGGTTTACCAGTAGACTATCAAGATGAACGCTTGACAACAGTGGCCGCTGAGCGTATGTTGATTGAACAAGCAGATATCAGTCGCAATAAGCGCAAGAAAGTCATTGATAAGTTAGCAGCTCAGCTGATTTTACAAAATTATTTAGATAGAAAATTTTAATATAATATAAAGGAGAGGCTATGTCACACGATCATAACCACGACCACGAAGAACGTGAACTAATTACACTAGTAGATGAGCAAGGAAATGAAACCTTGTTTGAAATCCTTTTGACGATTGATGGAAAAGAAGAATTTGGTAAAAACTATGTTCTTCTAGTACCAGTTAACGCAGAAGAAGACGAAGACGGACAAGTTGAAATCCAAGCTTACTCATTCATCGAAAACGAAGATGGAACAGAAGGCGAATTGCAACCAATCCCAGAAGACTCAGAAGACGAATGGAACATGATTGAAGAAGTCTTCAACAGCTTTATGGAGGAGTAAAAACATCCAGTGGACGTGTTTAGCCCTGCGCTAGAAAATAGAAACGCAGGCATATCCAGTGAACATTTTTACCCCAGTTCCTTAAAATAAGAGAGAACTGGTAAGTCCGGGGGACGTTTTTAGCCTGACGCTAAAAATAAAGACCGTAAGTAAGTCTGGGAGACTGTATCAGCCTAGCTCCTTGAAATAAGAGAGCTGGTGAATCTGGGTGGCGTTTTTAGCCCACGTTAATATCCATAGTTGCTAGTGATTAGCTAACCAGGTAAGAGGTCGGGATGAAAATCCTGACCTCATTTTTTGTTATCTACGGAATTTTGCTAGATAATTGATTAGACTTTTGTCAAGGAGATGTATATGTTTGAAGTAGAAGAATGGCTCCATAGTCGGATTGGTTTGAATTTTCGATCAGGTTTGGGCCGAATGCAACAAGCGGTGGATTTGTTGGGGAATCCCGAGAAGTCTTATCCTATTATCCACGTCACTGGGACTAATGGGAAAGGTTCTACCATTGCTTTTATGAGGGAGTTATTTATGGGGCATGGCAAAAAAGTTGCGACCTTTACCTCCCCTCATATCGTCTCTATTAATGATCGAATCTGCATTAATGGACAACCTATAGCAGACGCAGACTTTATCCGTTTAGCTGAGCAGGTCAAGGAGATGGAAAAAACGCTTCTGCAAACCCATGATCAGTTGTCCTTTTTTGAATTGCTGACCTTGATTGCTTTTCTCTACTTTAGGGAGCAAGCGGTGGATTTGGTTTTACTAGAAGTGGGAATTGGTGGTTTACTAGACACGACTAATGTGGTAACTGGAGAGCTTGCTGTCATTACTTCCATTGGACTTGACCATCAGGAGACTCTGGGTGACAGTGTAGCAGCAATTGCAGAGCAGAAAGCAGGTATTTTTAAGGCTGGTAAAAAGGCAGTGATTGCGAAATTGCCTCCAGAAGCTAGGCTTGTCTGTCAGAAAAAAGCCGAATCTTTAGCTGTTGACCTTTATCAGGCAAGCCAAGATTTTTCAATGCTGAATGGGGATTTTTCAAGTTCTTTACTAAATATTTCGCAGTTGAAAATAGGCTTAGAAGGAGCTTATCAGCAGGAAAATGCAGCCTTGGCGTTGCAAACTTTTCTTCTTTTTATGGGAGAAAGAAAGGAATCTGTTGATGAGCAGGTTGTAAGAAAGGCTTTGGAGAAGACCCATTGGGCTGGCCGTTTGGAGCGTATTTGTCCTCAGATTTACTTGGACGGTGCTCATAACCTTCCTGCCTTGACTCGCCTGGTGGAGTTTATCAAAGAAAAAGAGCAGGAAGGCTATCGTCCTCAAATCCTATTTGGAGCCTTGAAACGTAAGGATTATCAAGGGATGTTGGCTTATCTGACTGAGAATTTGCCTCAGGTGGAACTCAAGGTGACTGGTTTTGACTATCAGGGAGCTTTGGACGAAAGGGATGTGACAGGTTACGATATAGTTTCTTCTTACCGAGAATTTATCAGCAGTTTTGAAGAAAGAGCAGATACGCAGGACTTGTTATTCATTACAGGGTCTCTCTATTTTATCTCAGAAGTACGGGGCTACCTACTGGGGCATGAGCAGATGAATTGAACTCCTTTTTTGAACTTGTTATACTAGGGGAATTGCTGGTTAGAGAAAATTTCTCTAAATTGGTAGCAGAAAGGAAATCCATCATGAAATTAAAAAGATTCACACTTTCTCTTGCTTCTCTAGCAAGTCTTAGTCTCTTAGTAGCTTGTTCACAAAGAGCTCAACAGATTCAACAACCAGCAGCTCAAGCGCAAACACAACAAACTCAGCAATCACAACCTGCTGCTTCATCGTCTACAGAAAATACAAACTAGGTAGCAACAAGTTCTTCACAAAATGCGCCCGAGGCTCAACCGACCGATATTGATGGAACTTATACTGGTCAGGATGAAGGAGGCCGTATCACTTTGGTAGTGACTGGTACAACTGGTACATGGACTGAGTTCGAATCTGACGGGAATCAGAAAGTCAAACAGCTCACATTTGATGCAGCAAATCAACGCATGATTATTGGCGATGATGTCAAAATTTACACTGTAAACGGTAATCAAATCGTCGTAGATGATATGGATAGAGACCCATCGGACCAAATCGTTTTAGCTAAATAAGACTATGCAAGTAGAAAGTGCTGGATTTTTCATCCTTTTTACTTTTACCTAGAAAATAATCATAAATACTTGCCTTCTGTCGAATACCTGAGTTATACTAGTATCAATTACCTGTTTTTAGCATTCATACTCTTCGAAAATCAAATTCAAACCGCGTTAACGTCGCCTTGCCGTACTCAAGTACAGCCTGCGGCTAGTTTCCTAGTTTGCTCTTTGATTTTCATTGAGTATCAAAATATCAAGGAGGGGATATGAAATATAGAAAATTTCAATTATTGATGTCCAAGTATGGCTTTAGTCTTTCGATTATGCTACTTGAACTGTGTCTTGTTTTTGGTCTCTTTCTTTATTTAGGACGCATGGCTCCCATTTTATGGATTACTGTCCTCATTCTACTGAGTATCATCACAATCATTTCGATAGTCAACCGTAATACGACTCCTGAGAATAAGGTAACCTGGTTATTAGTAGCCTTTGTGCCAGTATTTGGCCCCTTGCTCTATCTGATGTTTGGTGAGAGGAGATTGTCCAAAAAAGAAATCAAACAACTGAAGAAGCTAGGCTCCATGCATTTCCAAGAAGCAAATAGCCAGCTACTAAAAGAGGAATTAAAAGAAAGTGACAAGGCGGCATATGGCGTCATCAAGTCCTTATTGAGTATGGATACCAATGCCGATGTCTATGATCAAACTGCCTCTACATATTTTCCTAGCGGAGAAGCCATGTGGAAAAAGATGGTAGAAGATCTTAAAAAGGCTGAGAAATTTATTTTCTTGGAATATTACATTATAGAAGAAGGTTTGATGTGGAATCGTATTCTAGAAATCTTGGAGCAAAAGGTCGCTCAAGGCATTGAGGTTAAACTGCTCTATGATGATATTGGCTGTATGGCTACTTTAACAGGAGATTATGCACATCGACTTCGTCAGCTGGGCATCGAGGCCCATAAATTCAATAAAGTTATTCCTCGTTTGACAGTGGCCTATAATAACAGAGATCATAGAAAAATATTGATTATTGATGGTCAGATAGCTTATACAGGAGGCATTAACTTAGCCGATGAGTACATTAACCACGTCGAGAGATTTGGTTATTGGAAGGATAGTGGAATTCGCTTGGACGGACTAGCAGTAAAAGCCCTGACACGCTTGTTTTTAACCACTTGGTACATCAATCGAGGAGAGATTAGTGATTTTGATCAATATCATTTAGAAAATCATTCTATCCCAAGTGACGGTTTAACCATTCCATACGGGAGTGGACCCAAGCCAATTTTTCGAACGCAGGTAGGAAAAAAAGTTTATCAGAGTTTGATCAATCAAGCAACGGAATCGGTCTATATTACGACACCTTATTTGATCATAGACTATGATTTAACAGAGACAATCAAAAATGCTGCTATGAGAGGGGTCGATGTTCGGATTATCACCCCTTACATACCAGATAAGAAGTTCATTCAGTTAGTCACAAGAGGGGCTTATCCAGACCTTCTTTCTGCTGGAGTTCGGATTTATGAGTATAGTCCAGGTTTTATTCATAGTAAGCAGATGTTGGTAGACGAAGATTTTGCGGTGGTGGGGACAATCAATCTCGACTACCGAAGCTTGGTACACCATTATGAAAATGCAGTCTTACTCTATAAAACTCCTTCTATAATGGAAATAGCCCGAGATTTTCAAAATATATTTGCAGATTCTCAGGAAGTCTATCCTCATTCTATCAAAACAAGCTGGTATCAAAAACTTGTAAAAGAAATCGCCCAGTTATTCGCTCCAATCTTATAAGAAATCTAGGACTGAGGACACAAACCAGTCCTATTTTTCTTGCCTTTTACGAATAGAAAGATATAGGAGGAACGATGCTGACTCAGAAAGAATTGGATTATATCATAACATTTAAACAGACACATTTACACCGTTTTCGGGAAATTGAAACCTTTGTGAAACTATGCAAAAAATCACTCAAACAGCCATCGCAAGCTGACAATCCTAGGACTTTTTGATATACTAAGACAGATAAATTGAATAGGAGAAACGATATGAGTGTGTATGGTAGAGTAGAAGAAGTTCATCAGGAGAATCGTGAACCTCTAGAATACCAAATCAAACAAGAATCGCATCATCGTGAATCAAGTCGTCTTCCTTTGGTGAAAATTTTACTATGGAGTACGCTTGTAACGGGGATAACTCTAGGAGTACCGCTATTACTCGATTTAATGAGTGCACAGGAAGTGCAGGATTTTTATACAGGTTGGGCCCTTCATCAGGCAGGGAAGATTTACAGCGATTATTATGGAAGTCAAGGTTTGCTTTATTATTTGCTGACTTACGTGACTCAGGGCGGATTTTTCTTTGCCATCTTTGAGTGGTTAGCCTTGGTAGCAGGAGGATTTTTCCTCTTTCGATCGGCAGACACCTTGACAGAGCAAGGAGACCAAGCTGGACAAGTGGTGACTATTTTTTACATGCTAGTTACAGGTCTTGCTTTTGGTGGAGGTTATGCGACTCTTTTAGCGCTTCCTTTCTTATTAGCAGCCTTTAGTTTAGTTGCGACTTATCTAAGCAATCCAAGCCATGATAAGGGATTTGTACGGATTGGGCTGGCTTTGGCAGGAGGATTTTTCTTTGCTCCCTTATCATCGCTCCTGTTTATTGCTGTAGTGAGTTTAGGCTTGTTGGTCTTTAACCTTGGGCATAGACGCTTTGCGCATGGGTTTTATCAGTTTCTTGCAGTGGCTTTAGGTTTTTCACTTATCTTTTATCCAACTGCCTACTATAGTGTTGCAACAGGAAGTTTTGGGGATGCCATTAGTGGTATTCGTTATCCTATTGACAGTATTAGCTTTGATTTCACTTCTAAAATTTTAGAGAATATGGCTTTTTATGGCTTGTTGTCCCTTGGTTTGGGATTTGTGGTTTGTATCTTTTTAGGTCTCTTTCAATCCAAGCCCTCTAAACTATACGTCATTTCGGTTCCTGCAAGTCTTGTGACAATTTTAGGTTTGATTTTGCTTTTCTTTTCACAAGAGCCTCTGCACGCTTCTTATTTGATGGTCGTCTTCCCTGTTTTCCTACTTTTATTGGTAACCAATATTAAGAGTCAACAGAGGGGGCGTAGTGTTAGAAGAAGACGAAGAGAAACGCCAGTTAGCCTATGGAGTCGTTTTTTTAAAGGAAATCTATATCTGCCAGTTTTAGGGCTTGTCTATCTTTTGACTGTTCCTTTTTTGATGAAGTTTGTCCTTTATCCGGTACCTTATCAAGAACGTAATCGTCTTGCTGATTTGGTAAAAGAGGAGACAAATACGGAAGATGCTATCTATGCATGGGATGATACTGCGACTCTTTATCGTAAGAGTGAGCGCTTGTCGCCATCGGCGATTTTGTCTCCCGTGCACTATACAGCAACTGAGGAAAACCGGAATAAGCTACTCAATGACTTGAAAGAAAAACAACCTAAGGTGATTGTGGTGAATGACAAGGTGCCAGTCTGGTCTGAAGTGGAAACACTCTTAAAAGAAAATTACCAACCAGTAAAGACGGATTACTCAGAGTTTAAAGTCTATAAAATTAAATAACCAAATCAATATCTTGTGTATTTTTAAAAATTTTAGGATTTTTAACACAAGATATTGATTTTTCTTTTTAGAGTGGTATAATACTTTTTAGAAAGAACATTTTAGAAAAGAGCATGCATATGATTGCACTAGAAGAAAAAATTACAATTTTGCCAACTCTCTTCGTCGAGAAACGAGATGGGAGACGTGTTGTATTTGATGTGGATAAGATTGACAAGGCTCTCCACAAGGCGGCTGACAAGGTTATGGATGTGACACCCTTGGTCGAAAAACGCCTAAATGCTCTGACCGAGCGAATTGTCACAGAAATTCATAGTCGCTTTCCAAAGGGGGTTAAGATTTACGAAATTCAAAATATTGTAGAACATGAACTGCTTGAAGCCAAAGAATATGCGCTAGCTGAGGAGTATATTACTTATCGGACGCAGAGGGATTTTGAGCGTTCAAAAGCGACGGATATCAACTTTAGTATCCATAAACTACTCAACAAAGACCAGGCAGTTGTCAATGAAAATGCCAATAAAGACAGCGATGTCTTTAATACCCAGCGTGATTTGACAGCGGGTATTGTTGGGAAATCAATCGGACTGCAAATGCTTCCTAAGCATGTAGCCAATGCCCACCAAAAAGGGGATATCCATTATCACGATCTGGACTACAGCCCCTATACACCTATGACCAACTGCTGTTTGATTGATTTCAAGGGGATGTTGGAAAATGGTTTTAAGATTGGAAATGCAGAGGTAGAAAGTCCCAAGTCTATCCAGACTGCGACAGCTCAGATTTCGCAAATCATCGCAAACGTTGCTTCTAGCCAGTATGGCGGCTGTTCAGCTGACCGTATCGATGAAGTTTTGGCGCCTTATGCAGAGAAGAATTATCAAAAACATCTCAAAGATGCAGAAGAATGGGTCTTGCCTGAAAAACGGGAAGATTATGCTTGGGAGAAAACTCAAAAAGACATCTATGATGCTATGCAATCTCTCGAGTATGAAATCAATACTCTCTTCACTTCAAACGGACAAACGCCTTTTACTTCTCTAGGCTTTGGTCTAGGAACTAGTCGCTTTGAGAGGGAAATTCAAAAAGCTATCTTGACCATTCGGATCAAGGGGCTCGGTTCAGAACACCGCACAGCTATCTTCCCTAAACTTATCTTCACGCTTAAAAGAGGACTCAACTTGGAGGAAGGGACACCCAACTACGACATCAAGCAGTTGGCTCTAGAGTGCGCAACCAAACGGATGTACCCAGATGTTTTGTCCTATGATAAGATTGTTGACTTGACAGGTTCTTTTAAGGTACCTATGGGTTGCCGTTCTTTCCTTCAAGGATGGAAAGACGAGAATGGCGTAGAAGTCAATTCAGGTCGGATGAATTTAGGTGTTGTGACGGTCAACCTTCCTCGTATTGCCCTCGAGTCTGAGGGTGACATGAATAAGTTCTGGGAAATCTTTAACGAGCGTATGAATATCGCTGAAGATGCTCTTGTTTACCGTGTCGAACGCACGAAAGAGGCGACACCAGCCAATGCTCCTATCCTCTATCAGTACGGTGCTTTTGGCCATCGTCTAGGTAAAGAAGAAAGTGTTGACCAGCTCTTTAAGAATTGTCGGGCAACCGTTTCGCTGGGCTATATCGGCTTGTATGAAGTAGCGACAGTTTTCTTTGGTAACAGCTGGGAAAGTAATCCAGATGCTAAGGAATTCACGCTAGACATCATTCGCGATATGAAACGCCGTGTAGAAGAGTGGTCTGACCAATATGGCTACCATTTCTCTATCTACTCAACACCGTCTGAAAGTTTGACAGACCGTTTCTGTCGACTAGATACAGACAAGTTTGGTTCTATTCCTGATATTACAGATAAGGAATACTACACCAACTCTTTCCACTACGATGTTCGTAAAAATCCAACACCGTTTGAAAAATTAGACTTTGAGAAAGTCTATCCAGAAGCAGGTGCGTCAGGTGGTTTCATCCATTATTGTGAGTATCCAGTCCTTCAGCAAAATCCAAAGGCTCTGGAAGCTGTCTGGGATTATGCCTATGACCGTGTCGGATATCTAGGCACCAATACTCCAATTGACCGTTGCTACAAGTGTGACTTTGAAGGGGATTTTGAACCAACTGAGAGAGGATTTGCTTGTCCCAACTGTGGCAATAGCGACCCTAAAACAGTGGACGTTGTTAAACGGACTTGTGGCTATCTTGGCAATCCTCAAGCGAGACCGATGGTCAACGGCCGTCACAAGGAAATCGCTGCGCGTGTCAAACATATGAATGGCTCAACGATTAAAATAGCTGGTCATCAAGTAACAAATTAGAAAGAAATGAAATGGGAAAATATCAATTAGACGATAAGGGGCGCGCACAAGTGAACCGCTATCACGAGAAACACTCTAAAGGTGGGGCTGGTAAAAAAGAACGCTTGCTCAGCCTCAGAGAACAATTTTTAAACAAGAATAAGAAAAAATAAAAGTGACACTCAATGAAAATCAAAGAGCAAACTAGGAAACTAGCCGCAGGCTGTACTTGAGTACGGTAAGGCGACGTTGACGTGGTTTGAATTTGATTTTCGAAGAGTATGAGAGTCAGCTCTCACTTTTCTCACAGTGGGAGGTAAGGATGGAACTACGCAGACCAAGATTAGCAGATAAAGAAACAGTTTTAGAGATGATGGCAGAGTTTGAAAAGAGCCAATCAGCCCATGATGGAGGATTTTGGGATACAGAGAACTTTGTGTATGAAGAGTGGTTGGAAACAAATATGCAAAAAGAGATGGGAATAAACTTGCCTGAAAATCATGTTCCTTCAATTCAATTTGTATCATTTGATGATGTAGGTCGTGCTCTAGGATTTTCGAATCTGCGATTGAGACTGAATGAGAGACTGCTGAATTATGCAGGGAATATAGGATATTCTATTCGCCCATCAGAAAGAGGTAAGGGTTATGCTAAGGAAACTCTCCGTCAGGGCTTGCAAGTTGCTAAGGAAAAGAACATCAAGAAAGCTCTTGTGACCTGTAGTGTGAATAATCCTGTTAGCAGAGCAGTTATTCTAGCAAATGGTGGGCTCCTTGAGGATGTTCGTGATGGAGTTGAGCGTTATTGGATAGAGGTAGCGAATGAATAATCCAAAACCACAAGAATGGAAAAGCGAGGAACTCAGTCAAGGGCGTATCATCGACTACAAGGCCTTTAACTTTGTAGATGGAGAAGGTGTGCGTAACTCTCTCTATGTATCAGGTTGCATGTTTCACTGCGAGGGTTGCTATAATGTTGCCACTTGGTCTTTCAATGCAGGAATTCCCTACACAGCAGAATTAGAAGAGCAAATCATGGCAGATCTTGCCCAGCCCTATGTTCAAGGATTGACCTTGCTGGGAGGGGAGCCCTTCCTCAATACGGGGATTCTCCTGCCTCTCGTTAAGCGGATTCGGAAGGAATTGCCAGAAAAAGACATCTGGTCCTGGACGGGCTATACATGGGAAGAAATGATGTTGGAAACTCCAGATAAGCTGAAACTCTTATCATTGATTGACATTCTTGTCGATGGACGATACGACCGAACTAAGAGAAATCTCATGCTCCAGTTTCGAGGTTCGTCCAATCAACGAATTATCGATGTGCAAAAATCTCTCAAAAGTGGGCAAGTAGTGATTTGGGACAAACTCAATGATGGAAAAGAAAGCTATGAACAGGTGAAGAGAGAATGAAGAGAAAAGACTTAATAGACCAGCTTGTTTCAGAAATAGAAAAGGGCAAAGTCAGGACACTGGGAATATACGGTCATGGGGCTTCGGGTAAATCAACCTTTGCACAGGAATTGTACCAAGCTTTAGATTCTACTACAGTAAATTTGCTAGAAACAGATCCTTATATCACCTCAGGACGCCATCTGGTTGTACCAAAGGGTACACCAAATCAAAAGGTGACAGCCTGTCTGCCAGCGGCTCATGAACTGGCAAGTTTGCAGAGAGATATTCACGCATTGCAGGCAGGTATGGATGTCTTAACAATTGAAGAACCTTGGAAGGCTAGTGAGGTCTTGTCTGGAGCAAAGCCAATTCTGATTGTCGAAGGGATGTCTGTTGGCTTTTTACCCAAAGAACTCTTTGACAAAACCATCTGTTTCTACACGGATGAGGAGACCGAATTAAAAAGGCGTCTAGATCGAGATACGACAGTGAGAAATCGCGATGCATCCTTTATATTGGTTAGCCATCAGATGAGACGGGAGCAATATCTACACTACTATAAAGAAACCGAGTCAGAGGCGGACATTCTAGTGAAACAATCAGAAGATAAATTTGAGGTCAAGAGAACTTGAGTTATTTATATAGAAGAAAATCCCTAATTTTAGAAAGAAAAAATAGGAAAACAGTTTCATTGTAAAAAAACAAAAAAACAGCAACAAATCCCTTGCAATCGCAGGGGCTTTGTGTTATTCTATTATGGTGCTGTAAATCACAGCCTTAGCTTTGATGCAAGAGGTTGCGACACGCTCGGTTGCATTGCCACGCAACACCGCGTCGGTTTTCTTGTGGAGCTAGCCTATTATCTTAAATAGACGAAAAGGAGAAAAAGATGGCAAACAAAAAAATCCGTATCCGTTTGAAAGCTTACGAACACCGTACGCTTGACACAGCGGCTGCAAAAATCGTAGAATCAGCTACTCGTACAGGTGCACAAGTTGCGGGTCCAATCCCACTTCCGACTGAACGTAGCCTCTACACAATCATTCGTGCGACTCACAAATACAAAGACTCTCGCGAACAATTTGAAATGCGTACACACAAACGTTTGATCGATATCGTTAACCCAACTCAAAAAACAGTTGATGCTTTGATGAAATTGGATCTTCCAAGTGGTGTAAACGTAGAAATCAAACTTTAATCTAAAATATAAAAGAGTAGAGGCTGGTGTTTCAATTTAATTGAACACGGGCTAAACTCGGTGTGAAAAAGACAAACTTCCTAGTGTCTGCTAGACACTGCGTCAGTTTTCTATTTTCACTTTGAGTTTGACGCCCTTTGTATCTTAGACTTGAGCATAAAAAACGCTCGTTAAAAACTTTTTGAATAAAAAATATAGAAAAGGAACTATTTTCTCATGACAAAAGGAATCTTAGGGAAAAAAGTGGGAATGACTCAAATCTTCACTGAAGCTGGCGAATTGATCCCTGTAACAGTTATTGAAGCAACTCCAAACGTTGTTCTTCAAGTTAAAACTGTTGAAACAGACGGATACAACGCTATCCAAGTTGGTTTCGATGACAAACGCGAAGTATTGAGCAACAAACCTGCTAAAGGACATGTAGCGAAAGCTAACACGGCTCCTAAGCGCTTCATTCGTGAATTCAAAAACGTTGAAGGCTTGGAAGTTGGTGCTGAAATCACAGTTGAAACATTCGCAGCTGGAGACGTTGTTGACGTAACTGGTACTTCTAAAGGTAAAGGTTTCCAAGGTGTTATCAAACGCCACGGACAATCACGTGGACCAATGGCTCACGGTTCTCGTTACCACCGTCGTCCAGGTTCAATGGGACCTGTTGCACCTAACCGCGTATTCAAAGGTAAAAACCTTGCAGGACGTATGGGTGGCGACCGCGTAACAATTCAAAACCTTGAAGTTGTACAAGTTGTTCCAGAAAAGAACGTTATCCTTATCAAAGGTAACGTACCAGGTGCTAAGAAATCTCTTATCACTATCAAATCAGCAGTTAAAGCTGGTAAATAATAAGGAAAGGGGAATACAGTCAAAATGGCAAATGTAACATTATTCGACCAAACTGGTAAACAAGCGGGCGAAGTTGTTCTTAACGATGCAATCTTTGGTATCGAACCAAACCAATCTGTTGTGTTTGATGTGATTATCAGCCAACGTGCTAGCCTTCGTCAAGGAACTCACGCAGTTAAAAACCGCTCAGCTGTTTCAGGTGGCGGACGCAAACCATGGCGTCAAAAAGGAACTGGACGTGCTCGTCAAGGTTCTATCCGCTCTCCACAATGGCGTGGTGGTGGAATCGTCTTCGGACCAACTCCACGTAGCTATGCGTACAAACTTCCTCAAAAAGTTCGTCGCCTTGCGCTTAAATCTGTTTACTCAGAAAAAGTTGCTGAAAATAAATTTGTAGCCGTTGATTCTCTTGAATTTACAGCTCCAAAAACTGCTGAATTTGCAAAAGTTCTTGCAGCTTTGAGCATCGATTCTAAAGTCCTTGTTATTCTTGAAGAAGGAAACGAATTCGCAGCTCTCTCAGCTCGTAACCTTCCAAACGTGAAAGTTGCGACTGCTACAACTGCAAGTGTTCTTGACATCGCAAATAGTGACAAACTTCTTGTTACTCAAGCAGCTATCTCTAAAATCGAGGAGGTTCTTGCATAATGAATTTGTATGATGTTATCAAAAAACCTGTCATCACTGAAAGCTCAATGGCTCAACTTGAAGCAGGAAAATATGTATTTGAAGTTGACACTCGTGCACACAAACTTTTGATCAAGCAAGCTGTTGAAGCTGCTTTCGAAGGTGTTAAAGTTGCCAATGTTAACACAATCAACGTAAAACCAAAAGCTAAACGTGTTGGACGTTACACTGGTTTTACTAACAAAACTAAAAAAGCTATCATCACACTTACAGCTGATTCTAAAGCAATCGAGTTGTTTGCTGCTGAAGCTGAATAATCTAAGGAGGAAATATCGTGGGAATTCGTGTTTATAAACCAACAACAAACGGTCGCCGTAATATGACTTCTTTGGATTTCGCTGAAATCACAACAAGCACTCCTGAAAAATCATTGCTTGTTGCTTTGAAGAGCAAGGCTGGTCGTAACAACAACGGTCGTATCACAGTTCGTCACCAAGGTGGTGGACACAAACGTTTCTACCGTTTGGTTGACTTCAAACGTAACAAAGACAACGTTGAAGCAGTTGTTAAAACAATCGAGTACGATCCAAACCGTTCTGCAAACATCGCTCTTGTACACTACACTGACGGTGTGAAAGCATACATCATCGCTCCAAAAGGTCTTGAAGTAGGTCAACGTATCGTTTCAGGTTCAGAAGCAGATATCAAAGTCGGAAACGCTCTTCCACTTGCTAACATTCCAGTTGGTACTTTAATCCACAACATCGAGTTGAAACCAGGTCGTGGTGGTGAATTGGTACGTGCTGCTGGTGCATCTGCTCAAGTATTGGGTTCTGAAGGTAAATACGTTCTTGTTCGTCTTCAATCAGGTGAAGTTCGTATGATTCTTGGAACTTGCCGTGCTACAGTTGGTGTTGTCGGAAACGAACAACATGGACTTGTAAACCTTGGTAAAGCAGGACGTAGCCGTTGGAAAGGTATCCGCCCAACAGTTCGTGGTTCTGTAATGAACCCTAACGATCACCCACACGGTGGTGGTGAAGGTAAAGCACCAGTTGGTCGTAAAGCACCATCTACTCCATGGGGCAAACCTGCTCTTGGTCTTAAAACTCGTAACAAGAAAGCGAAATCTGACAAACTTATCGTTCGTCGTCGCAACGAGAAATAATATTAAACTAGTCGCTTAAGCAACTAGTAAATCCGCCAGCTCGGTAGCGCTCCATAGGAGCGCAAGCCGCTGTGGTACAACATTTAAAGGAGAAAATATAAAAATGGGACGCAGTCTTAAAAAAGGACCTTTCGTCGATGAGCATTTGATGAAAAAAGTTGAAGCTCAAGCTAACGACGAAAAGAAAAAAGTTATTAAAACTTGGTCACGTCGTTCAACGATCTTCCCAAGTTTCATTGGTTACACTATCGCAGTTTATGACGGACGTAAACACGTACCTGTTTACATCCAAGAAGACATGGTAGGTCACAAACTTGGTGAATTTGCACCAACTCGTACTTACAAAGGTCACGCTGCAGACGACAAGAAAACACGTAGAAAATAAGGAGAACATAAATGGCAGAAATTACTTCAGCTAAAGCAATGGCTCGTACAGTACGTGTTTCACCTCGTAAATCACGTCTTGTTCTTGATAACATCCGTGGTAAAAGCGTAGCCGATGCAATCGCAATCTTGACATTCACTCCAAACAAAGCTGCTGAAATCATCTTGAAAGTTTTGAACTCAGCTGTAGCTAACGCTGAAAACAACTTTGGTTTGGATAAAGCTAACTTGGTAGTATCTGAAGCATTCGCAAACGAAGGACCAACTATGAAACGTTTCCGTCCACGTGCGAAAGGTTCAGCTTCACCAATCAACAAACGTACAGCTCACATCACTGTAGCTGTTGCAGAAAAATAAGGAGGTAAAATCGTGGGTCAAAAAGTACATCCAATTGGTATGCGTGTCGGCATCATCCGTGATTGGGATGCCAAATGGTATGCTGAAAAAGAATACGCGGATTACCTTCATGAAGATCTTGCAATCCGTAAATTCGTTCAAAAAGAACTTGCTGACGCAGCAGTTTCAACTATCGAAATTGAACGCGCAGTAAACAAAGTTAACGTTTCACTTCACACTGCTAAACCAGGTATGGTTATCGGTAAAGGTGGTGCTAACGTTGATGCACTCCGTGCAAAACTTAACAAATTGACTGGAAAACAAGTACACATCAACATCATCGAAATCAAACAACCTGATTTGGATGCTCACCTTGTAGGTGAAGGTATTGCTCGTCAATTGGAGCAACGTGTTGCTTTCCGTCGTGCACAAAAACAAGCAATCCAACGTGCAATGCGTGCTGGAGCTAAAGGAATCAAAACTCAAGTATCAGGTCGTTTGAACGGTGCAGACATCGCCCGTGCTGAAGGATACTCTGAAGGAACTGTTCCACTTCACACACTTCGTGCAGATATCGATTACGCTTGGGAAGAAGCAGATACTACATACGGTAAACTTGGTGTTAAAGTATGGATCTACCGTGGTGAAGTTCTTCCAGCTCGCAAAAACACTAAAGGAGGTAAATAACCAATGTTAGTACCTAAACGTGTTAAACACCGTCGTGAATTCCGTGGAAAAATGCGCGGTGAAGCAAAAGGTGGAAAAGAAGTAGCATTCGGTGAATACGGTCTTCAAGCTACAACTAGCCACTGGATCACTAACCGCCAAATCGAAGCTGCTCGTATCGCCATGACTCGTTACATGAAACGTGGTGGTAAAGTTTGGATTAAAATCTTCCCACACAAATCATACACTGCTAAAGCTATCGGTGTGCGTATGGGATCTGGTAAAGGGGCACCTGAAGGTTGGGTAGCACCAGTTAAACGTGGTAAAGTGATGTTCGAAATCGCTGGTGTATCTGAAGAAATCGCTCGCGAAGCGCTTCGTCTTGCTAGCCACAAATTGCCAGTTAAATGTAAATTCGTAAAACGTGAAGCAGAATAAGGAGAAGGCATGAAACTTAATGAAGTAAAAGAATTTGTTAAAGAACTTCGTGGTCTTTCTCAAGAAGAACTCGCGAAGCGCGAAAACGAATTGAAAAAAGAATTGTTTGAACTTCGTTTCCAAGCTGCTACTGGTCAATTGGAACAAACAGCTCGCTTGAAAGAAGTTAAAAAACAAATCGCTCGTATCAAAACAGTTCAATCTGAAGCGAAATAATAGACTAGGGAAGGAGAAATTTCAATGGAACGCAATAATCGTAAAGTTCTTGTTGGACGTGTTGTATCTGACAAAATGGACAAGACAATCACAGTTGTAGTTGAAACAAAACGTAACCACCCAGTCTATGGTAAACGTATTAACTACTCTAAAAAATACAAAGCTCATGATGAAAACAATGTTGCCAAAGAAGGCGATATCGTACGTATCATGGAAACTCGTCCGCTTTCAGCTACAAAACGTTTCCGTCTTGTAGAAGTTGTTGAAGAAGCGGTCATCATCTAATCAAACCTGAAAGGAGAAAACTGAAATGATTCAAACAGAAACTCGTTTGAAAGTCGCAGACAACAGCGGTGCTCGCGAAATCTTGACTATCAAAGTTCTTGGTGGTTCAGGACGTAAATTTGCAAACATCGGTGATGTTATCGTGGCATCTGTAAAACAAGCTACTCCTGGTGGTGCGGTTAAAAAAGGTGACGTTGTTAAAGCAGTTATCGTTCGTACTAAATCAGGTGCTCGTCGTGCTGATGGTTCATACATCAAATTTGACGAAAACGCAGCAGTTATCATCCGTGAAGATAAAACTCCTCGCGGAACACGTATCTTTGGCCCAGTTGCACGTGAATTGCGTGAAGGTGGCTTCATGAAGATCGTGTCACTTGCTCCAGAAGTACTTTAATTTTTAGAAACAAACTAGTCCCCTGGATTTACCTCCAGGGTGCCCTTATGGGCGTAAGAAAAATCAAGGAGAAACCTAATGTTTGTAAAAAAAGGCGACAAAGTTCGCGTAATCGCTGGTAAAGATAAGGGAACAGAAGCTGTTGTCCTTACTGCCCTTCCAAAAGTAAACAAAGTTATCGTTGAAGGTGTTAACATCGTTAAGAAACACCAACGTCCAACTAACGAGCTTCCTCAAGGTGGTATCATCGAAAAAGAAGCAACTATCCACGTATCAAACGTTCAAGTTTTGGACAAAAATGGTGTAGCTGGCCGTGTTGGTTACAAATTTGTAGACGGTAAAAAAGTTCGCTACAACAAAAAATCAGGCGAAGTGCTTGATTAATCACGAAGGAAAGGAGAAGTATAATGGCAAATCGTTTAAAAGAAAAATATCTTAATGAAGTAGTTCCTGCTTTGACAGAACAATTCAACTACTCATCAGTGATGGCTGTGCCTAAAGTAGATAAGATCGTTTTGAACATGGGTGTTGGTGAAGCTGTATCAAACGCTAAAAGCCTTGAAAAAGCTGCTGAAGAATTGGCACTTATCTCAGGTCAAAAACCACTTATCACTAAAGCTAAAAAATCAATCGCCGGCTTCCGTCTTCGTGAAGGTGTTGCGATCGGTGCAAAAGTTACCCTTCGTGGTGAACGGATGTACGAATTCTTGGATAAATTGGTTTCAGTTTCACTTCCACGTGTGCGTGACTTCCACGGTGTTCCAACAAAGTCATTTGATGGACGCGGAAACTACACACTTGGTGTGAAAGAACAATTGATCTTCCCAGAAATCAACTTCGATGACGTTGACAAAACTCGTGGTCTTGACATCGTTATCGTAACAACTGCTAACACTGACGAAGAGTCACGTGCATTGCTTACAGGCCTTGGAATGCCTTTTGCAAAATAATATAGGAGGTAAATCTAATGGCTAAAAAATCAATGATTGCTAAGAACAAACGTCCAGCGAAGTTCTCTACTCAAGCTTATACTCGTTGTGAAAGATGTGGTCGTCCACATTCAGTTTACCGCAAATTTAAACTTTGCCGTGTTTGCTTCCGTGAATTAGCTTACAAAGGACAAATCCCAGGCGTTACCAAAGCATCTTGGTAATTCTAACTTTCAATCCCGTCGTGATTCGTCGTTATCTGCTTTTGCCTAACTCAAGTTATGCCTGCAAGCAGATGCCTAGACTCACTTAGGAATTGAAACCTAGAAACATATTCTGAGCCTAGCTCAATCATTAACTAGCAAGTGCAACTTGCAAACTACTAGTAAGAGGAGAAAAACAAAATGGTTATGACTGACCCAATCGCAGACTTCCTAACTCGTATTCGTAACGCTAACCAAGCGAAACACGAAGTACTTGAAGTACCTGCATCAAACATCAAAAAAGGGATTGCTGAAATCCTTAAACGCGAAGGTTTTGTAAAAAACGTTGAAATCATCGAAGATGACAAACAAGGCATCATCCGTGTATTCCTTAAATACGGACCAAACGGTGAAAAAGTTATCACTAACTTGAAACGTGTTTCTAAACCAGGACTTCGTGTCTACAAAAAACGTGAAGACCTTCCAAAAGTTCTTAACGGACTTGGAATTGCTATCCTTTCAACTTCTGAAGGTTTGCTCACTGATAAAGAAGCACGCCAAAAGAATGTTGGTGGAGAAGTTATCGCTTACGTTTGGTAATATTTAGCTCCCAATTTCTTTGTGACTCTTCGTTATCGTCTCTAGCCTAACCCAAAGTTATGCCTGCGAGACGATGCCTAGATTCACTTTGAAATTGAAACCTAAATGTTCCTTTAAATCGAGGAATCGATTTAACCCCGTGAAAACTGGCCGTTCTGGCCTGACAATCTAACAGGAGAATTAAAAACATGTCACGTATTGGTAATAAAGTTATCGTGTTGCCTGCTGGTGTTGAACTCACTAACAATGACAACCTTGTAACTGTAAAAGGACCTAAAGGAGAACTTACTCGTGAGTTCTCAAAAGATATTGAAATCCGTGTGGAAGGCACTGAAGTAACTCTTCACCGTCCAAACGATTCAAAAGAAATGAAAACTATCCACGGAACTACTCGTGCCCTTTTGAACAACATGGTTGTTGGTGTATCAGAAGGATTCAAGAAAGAACTTGAAATGCGCGGGGTTGGTTACCGTGCACAACTTCAAGGATCTAAACTTGTTTTGGCTGTTGGTAAATCTCATCCAGACGAAGTTGAAGCTCCAGAAGGAATTACTTTTGAACTTCCAAACCCAACAACAATCGTTGTTAGCGGAATTTCAAAAGAAGTAGTTGGGCAAACAGCTGCTTACGTACGTAGCCTTCGTTCACCAGAACCATATAAAGGTAAAGGTATCCGTTACGTTGGTGAATTCGTTCGCCGTAAAGAAGGTAAAACAGGTAAATAATGTTGAGTGGTTGATTTTCAACCACCAACCTATTTTCCAACTTTGTGCATAGCACACGATTTAAAACTAAAGAGGTGAAAACTGTGATTTCAAAACCAGATAAAAACAAACTCCGCCAAAAACGCCACCGTCGCGTTCGCGGAAAACTCTCTGGAACTGCTGATCGCCCACGTTTGAACGTATTCCGTTCTAATACAGGCATCTACGCTCAAGTGATTGATGACGTAGCGGGTGTAACGCTCGCAAGTGCTTCAACTCTTGACAAAGAAGTTTCAAAAGGAACTAAAACTGAACAAGCCGTTGCTGTCGGTAAACTCGTTGCAGAACGTGCAAACGCTAAAGGTATTTCAGAAGTGGTGTTCGACCGCGGTGGATATCTATATCACGGACGTGTGAAAGCTTTGGCTGATGCAGCTCGTGAAAACGGATTGAAATTCTAATAGGAGGACACTAGAAAATGGCATTTAAAGACAATGCAGTTGAATTAGAAGAACGCGTAGTTGCTGTCAACCGTGTTACAAAAGTTGTTAAAGGTGGACGTCGTCTTCGTTTCGCAGCTCTTGTTGTTGTTGGTGACCACAACGGTCGCGTAGGATTTGGTACTGGTAAAGCTCAAGAAGTTCCAGAAGCAATCCGTAAAGCAGTAGATGATGCTAAGAAAAACTTGATCGAAGTTCCTATGGTTGGAACAACAATCCCACACGAAGTTCTTTCAGAATTCGGTGGAGCTAAAGTATTGTTGAAACCTGCTGTAGAAGGTTCTGGAGTTGCCGCTGGTGGTGCAGTTCGTGCCGTTGTGGAATTGGCAGGTGTGGCAGATATTACATCTAAATCACTTGGTTCTAACACTCCAATCAACATTGTTCGTGCAACTGTTGAAGGTTTGAAACAATTGAAACGCGCTGAAGAAGTTGCTGCCCTTCGTGGTATTTCAGTTTCTGATTTGGCATAAGAAAGGGGATAAAATGGCTCAAATTAAAATTACTTTGACTAAGTCTCCAATCGGACGCATTCCATCACAACGTAAAACTGTTGTAGCACTTGGACTTGGCAAATTGAACAGCTCTGTTATTAAAGAAGATAACGCTGCTATCCGTGGTATGATCACAGCAGTATCTCACTTGGTAACAGTTGAAGAAGTAAACTAATGAATTTTTAGGGGATGTGCACTATACCATCCCCTAAAACTAGATATAGTCATCTATGATGACGTCGTATAGGCGAGTTGATGGGGGAGACAACCTTTTCTCCCTTATCGGCGCTAGCATTTTACAAAAGAGGAGAAAATAAAAATGAAACTTCATGAATTGAAACCTGCAGAAGGTTCTCGTAAAGTACGTAACCGCGTTGGTCGTGGTACTTCATCAGGTAACGGTAAAACATCTGGTCGTGGTCAAAAAGGTCAAAAAGCTCGTAGCGGTGGCGGAGTTCGCCTTGGTTTTGAAGGTGGACAAACTCCATTGTTCCGTCGTCTTCCAAAACGTGGATTCACTAACATCAACGCTAAAGAATACGCAATTGTGAACCTTGACCAATTGAACGTCTTTGAAGATGGTGCTGAAGTAACTCCAGTTGTTCTTATCGAAGCAGGAATTGTTAAAGCTGAAAAATCAGGTATTAAAATTCTTGGTAACGGTGAGTTGACTAAGAAATTGACTGTGAAAGCAGCTAAATTCTCTAAATCAGCTGAAGAAGCTATCACTGCTAAAGGTGGTTCAGTAGAAGTCATCTAAGAGAGGTGACCTATGTTTTTTAAATTATTAAGAGAAGCTCTTAAAGTCAAGCAGGTTCGATCAAAAATTTTATTTACAATTTTTATCGTTTTGGTCTTTCGTATCGGGACTAGCATTACAGTTCCTGGTGTGAATGCCAATAGCTTGAATGCTTTAAGTGGATTATCCTTCTTAAACATGTTGAGCTTGGTCTCAGGGAATGCCCTAAAAAACTTTTCGATTTTTGCCCTAGGAGTTAGTCCTTATATCACCGCTTCTATTGTTGTCCAGCTCTTGCAAATGGATATTTTACCCAAGTTTGTAGAGTGGGGAAAACAAGGGGAAGTAGGCCGAAGAAAATTGAATCAAGCCACTCGTTATATTGCTCTAGTTCTCGCTTTTGTGCAATCTATCGGGATTACAGCTGGTTTTAATACCTTGGCTGGAGCTCAATTGATTAAAACTGCTTTAACTCCACAAGTTTTTCTGACGATTGGTATCATCTTAACAGCTGGTAGTATGATTGTCACTTGGTTGGGTGAGCAAATTACAGATAAGGGATACGGAAACGGTGTTTCCATGATTATCTTTGCCGGGATTGTTGCCTCAATTCCAGAGATGATTCAGGGCATCTATGTGGACTACTTTGTGAACGTCCCAAGTAGCCGTATCACTTCATCTATCATTTTCGTAATCATTTTGATTATTACTGTATTGTTGATCATTTACTTTACAACTTATGTTCAACAAGCAGAATACAAAATTCCAATCCAATATACGAAGGTTGCACAAGGTGCTCCATCTAGCTCTTACCTTCCATTGAAGGTAAACCCTGCTGGAGTTATCCCTGTTATCTTTGCCAGTTCCATTACTGCAGCGCCTGCGGCGATTCTTCAGTTTTTGAGCGCTACAGGTCATGATTGGGCTTGGGTAAGGGTAGCACAAGAGATGTTGGCAACCACTTCTCCAACTGGTATTGCCATGTATGCTTTGTTGATTATTCTCTTTACATTCTTCTATACGTTTGTACAGATTAATCCTGAAAAAGCGGCAGAGAACCTACAAAAGAGCGGTGCCTATATCCATGGAGTTCGTCCTGGTAAAGGTACAGAAGAATATATGTCTAAACTTCTTCGTCGTCTTGCAACGGTTGGTTCCCTCTTCCTTGGTGTGATTTCCATTTTGCCGATTGCAGCAAAAGATGTTTTCGGACTTTCAGAAGCAGTTGCTTTTGGAGGAACAAGTCTTTTGATCATTATCTCTACAGGTATTGAAGGGATCAAACAATTGGAAGGTTACCTATTGAAACGTAAGTATGTTGGTTTCATGGATAGAACAGAATAAAAGTATTTACTGATACTCTTCGAAAATCTCTTCAAACCACGTCAGCTTTATCTGCAACCTCAAAGCAGTGCTTTGAGCAACCTGCGGCTAGCTTCCTAGTTTGCTCTTTGATTTTCATTGAGTATGAATCAGTAAATGCTGAGGGAGTGGAGATTTAAACTCTGACATTTGTGAGAGTTTGGTCTCCCCTCTTCTATTTTGTTTTTAAATAGGGGTGAAAAGATTTTTTGCTTCTATTTAAAAATAAAATAAGGAGATCAAATCATGAATCTTTTGATTATGGGCTTACCTGGTGCAGGTAAGGGAACTCAAGCAGCAAAAATCGTAGAACAATTCCATGTTGCACATATCTCAACAGGTGATATGTTCCGAGCTGCAATGGCAAATCAAACTGAAATGGGTGTTCTTGCTAAGTCATATATTGACAAGGGTGAATTAGTTCCTGATGAAGTTACAAACGGAATCGTAAAAGAACGACTTTCACAAGATGATATTAAAGAAACAGGATTCTTGTTGGATGGTTATCCACGTACAATCGAACAAGCTCATGCCTTGGACAAAACATTGGCTGAACTTGGCATTGAACTAGAAGGTGTTATCAACATTGAAGTAAATCCTGACAGCCTTTTGGAACGTTTGAGTGGTCGTATTATCCACCGCGTAACTGGAGAAACTTTCCACAAGATCTTTAACCCACCAGTTGACTATAAAGAAGAAGATTATTACCAACGTGAAGATGACAAACCTGAGACAGTCAAACGTCGTTTGGATGTGAATATTGCTCAAGGGGAACCAATCATTGCTCACTACCGTGCCAAAGGTTTGGTTCATGACATCGAAGGTAATCAAGATATCAATGATGTCTTCTCAGATATCGAAAAAGTATTGACAAATTTGAAATAAAGCGTTTTTCACACTTGCAAAAATCCGCTACAAATGTTATACTGAGATAGTCTGACTTATAATTGTTGTCTCTGTGTCTAGAGGCATCGAATCGAAATTTATGGAGGTGCTTTTGCGTGGCAAAAGACGATGTGATTGAAGTTGAAGGCAAAGTAGTTGATACAATGCCGAATGCAATGTTTACGGTTGAACTTGAAAATGGACATCAGATTTTAGCAACAGTTTCTGGTAAAATTCGTAAAAACTATATTCGTATTTTAGCGGGAGATCGTGTTACTGTCGAAATGAGTCCATATGACTTGACACGTGGACGTATCACTTACCGCTTTAAATAATCGAAAAACTTGGAGGGATAAGAAATGAAAGTAAGACCATCGGTCAAACCAATTTGCGAATACTGTAAAGTTATTCGTCGTAATGGTCGTGTTATGGTAATTTGCCCAGCAAATCCAAAACACAAACAACGTCAAGGATAAGATAGAAAGGAGAAAACATGGCTCGTATTGCTGGAGTTGACATTCCAAATGACAAACGCGTAGTAATCTCATTGACTTATGTTTATGGTATCGGACTTGCAACATCTAAGAAAATTTTGGCTGCTGCTGGAATCTCAGAAGATGTTCGTGTACGTGATCTCACATCAGATCAAGAAGATGCTATCCGTCGTGAAGTGGATGCAATCAAAGTTGAAGGTGACCTTCGTCGTGAAGTAAACTTGAACATCAAACGTTTGATGGAAATCGGTTCATACCGTGGTATCCGTCACCGTCGTGGACTTCCTGTCCGTGGACAAAACACTAAAAACAACGCTCGCACTCGTAAAGGTAAAGCTGTTGCGATTGCTGGTAAGAAAAAATAATATAGGAGGTAAAAGTCTTGGCTAAACCAACACGTAAACGTCGTGTGAAAAAGAATATCGAATCTGGTATTGCTCATATTCACGCTACATTTAATAACACTATTGTTATGATTACTGATGTGCATGGTAATGCAATTGCTTGGTCATCAGCTGGTGCTCTTGGTTTCAAAGGTTCTCGTAAATCTACACCATTCGCTGCTCAAATGGCTTCTGAAGCTGCTGCTAAATCTGCACAAGAACACGGTCTTAAATCAGTTGAAGTTACTGTAAAAGGTCCAGGTTCTGGTCGTGAGTCAGCTATTCGTGCGCTTGCTGCCGCTGGTCTTGAAGTAACAGCAATTCGTGATGTGACTCCAGTGCCACACAATGGTGCTCGTCCTCCAAAACGTCGCCGTGTATAATCATCGCATTACACTGCTTTTCGTTTAAGAGGGAGTAACTAAATGATCGAGTTTGAAAAACCAAATATAACAAAAATTGATGAAAATAAAGATTATGGCAAGTTTGTAATTGAACCACTTGAACGTGGCTACGGTACAACTCTTGGTAACTCTCTTCGTCGTGTACTTCTAGCTTCTCTACCAGGAGCAGCTGTGACATCTATCAACATTGATGGTGTGTTACATGAGTTTGACACAGTTCCAGGTGTTCGTGAAGACGTGATGCAAATCATTCTGAACATTAAAGGAATTGCAGTGAAATCGTACGTTGAAGACGAAAAAATCATCGAACTGGATGTTGAAGGTCCTGCTGAAGTAACAGCTGGTGACATTTTGACAGATAGCGATATTGAAATTGTAAATCCAGATCATTATCTCTTTACAATCGGTGAAGGTTCTTCTCTAAAAGCGACTATGACTGTTAACAGTGGTCGTGGATATGTACCTGCTGATGAAAATAAAAAAGATAATGCACCAGTTGGAACACTTGCTGTAGATTCTATTTATACACCAGTTACAAAAGTCAACTATCAAGTGGAACCTGCTCGTGTAGGTAGCAATGATGGATTTGACAAATTAACCCTTGAAATCTTGACAAATGGAACAATTATTCCAGAAGATGCTTTAGGGCTTTCAGCACGTATTTTGACAGAACATCTTGATTTGTTTACAAATCTTACTGAGATTGCTAAGTCAACTGAAGTGATGAAAGAAGCTGATACTGAATCTGACGACCGTATCTTGGATCGTACGATTGAGGAACTGGACTTGTCTGTGCGTTCATACAACTGTTTGAAACGTGCCGGTATCAATACTGTGCATGATTTGACAGAAAAATCTGAAGCAGAGATGATGAAAGTACGAAATCTTGGACGCAAGAGTTTGGAAGAAGTGAAACTCAAACTCATTGATTTGGGTCTTGGATTAAAAGATAAATAAAGGAGGAATACATGGCTTACCGTAAACTAGGACGCACTAGCTCACAACGTAAAGCAATGCTTCGCGATTTGACAACTGACCTTTTGATCAACGAATCAATCGTGACAACTGAAGCTCGTGCTAAAGAAATCCGTAAAACTGTTGAAAAAATGATTACTCTAGGTAAACGTGGTGATTTGCATGCACGTCGTCAAGCAGCTGCTTTCGTACGTAATGAAATCGCATCTGAAAACTATGATGAAGCAACTGATAAGTACACTTCTACTACAGCACTTCAAAAATTGTTCTCAGAAATCGCACCTCGTTATGCTGAACGTAACGGTGGATACACTCGTATCCTTAAAACTGAACCACGTCGTGGTGATGCAGCGCCAATGGCGATCATCGAATTAGTATAAATCATCAATTTTGTTGAGTGTTATGATGATGGAGTCTTGTGCTCTTAGTCTAGCTCTGGTCTACCGCTAGGATTTCGGTCCTAGCGGGAACACTCATCATAAGTTGGGATAGTAGACGCTTGTTTACGAAATTGTTTTTTTCTTAAGAACAACTTCGTAAGCAGGCGTTTTTGAGTATTTTCGTTAGAATTATGCTATACTATTTGAAAAGAATCCTGTTTAATGTTCAGGTTTCCTATTAAAAGAAGAATTGGAGTTTGCTTATGAAAGCGATTATAACTGTTGTTGGTAAAGATAAATCTGGAATTGTTGCAGGTGTTTCTGGTAAAATTGCAGAATTAGGTTTGAACATTGATGATATTTCTCAAACTGTCTTGGATGAATATTTCACGATGATGGCTGTCGTTTCTAGCGATGAAAAGCAGGATTTTACCCATCTTCGTAATGAATTTGAAACTTTTGGTCAAACTTTGAATGTGAAAATCAATATTCAGAGTGCAGCAATTTTCGAAGCTATGTATAATATCTAGGAGGTGCACATGGATATTAGACAAGTTACTGAAACCATCGCCATGATTGAGGAGCAAAACTTCGATATTAGAACCATTACCATGGGGATTTCCCTTTTGGACTGTATTGATCCAAATATCAATCGTGCTGCGGAGAAAATTTATCAAAAGATTACGGCCAAGGCAGCTAATTTAGTGGCTGTTGGCGATGAAATTGCGTCTGAGTTGGGAATTCCTATCGTTAATAAGCGCGTATCAGTGACTCCTATTTCTCTGATAGGGGCAGCGACAGATGCGACGGACTACGTGGTTCTGGCAAAAGCGCTTGATAAGGCTGCGAAAGAGATTGGAGTGGACTTTATTGGTGGTTTCTCTGCCTTGGTACAAAAAGGTTATCAAAAGGGAGATGAGATTCTCATCAATTCTATTCCTCGTGCTTTGGCTGAAACGGACAAGGTATGCTCGTCAGTCAATATCGGCTCAACCAAGTCTGGTATCAATATGACGGCTGTCGCAGATATGGGACGTGTTATCAAGGAAACGGCAACTCTATCTGATATGGGGGCAGCTAAGTTGGTTGTATTCGCTAATGCTGTTGAGGACAATCCATTTATGGCGGGTGCCTTCCATGGTGTTGGGGAGGCAGATGTTATCATCAATGTCGGAGTTTCTGGTCCTGGTGTGGTGAAACGTGCCCTGGAAAAAGTTCGTGGAGAGAGCTTTGACGTAGTAGCAGAAACGGTCAAGAAGACTGCCTTTAAAATCACTCGTATCGGTCAATTGGTTGGTCAAATGGCCAGTGAGAGACTGGGTGTGGAGTTTGGTATTGTGGACTTGAGTTTGGCGCCAACTCCTGCGGTTGGAGATTCTGTAGCACGTGTCCTTGAAGAAATGGGGCTAGAAACAGTTGGTACGCATGGAACGACGGCTGCCTTGGCTCTCTTGAATGACCAAGTTAAAAAGGGTGGAGTGATGGCCTGCAACCAAGTCGGTGGTTTGTCTGGTGCCTTTATTCCTGTTTCCGAGGATGAAGGAATGATTGCTGCAGTGCAAAATGGCTCTCTTAATTTGGAAAAACTAGAAGCTATGACGGCTATCTGTTCTGTTGGTTTGGATATGATTGCCATTCCGGAGGATACACCTGCTGAAACCATTGCGGCTATGATTGCAGATGAAGCTGCAATTGGTGTTATTAACATGAAGACAACGGCTGTTCGTATCATTCCAAAAGGAAAAGAAGGCGATATGATTGAGTTTGGTGGCCTATTAGGAACTGCACCTGTTATGAAAGTCAATGGGGCTTCGTCTGTTGATTTCATCTCTCGTGGAGGACAAATTCCAGCACCAATTCATAGTTTTAAAAATTAAGAAAATAGGAGAAATTGATGAAAAAAGAAATGAAACGTGCTTTAGTAGCTTTAGGACTGTCGACTTTACTAGTCCCAACTTTTGCCAATCAAGTAGTTTATGCGCAGGAAGAAAGCCATGAAACTGCTACTCAGGTAACTTTAGAACTTTTTAAAAATGAAGTAGAGAAAATTAAGAAATCTTATAAAGAATTTTTAAGTAAGAATAAAGAAAAATTATCAAATGAAGCGGATCAAGTAGACAGGAGTATCCTTTCTTTTTCTCAGGATGATATAAAAACAATTAAGAATAATGCTATAGAAAGATTTAATAAAGAACATCAATCTTTTTTAGAAGAGATAGAAAGAGTGGAGAAAGAAGCATTAGAGACTTCAAAGGATTTCCAAGGTGCTTTAAATAGATTGTATAATTCTATGAGTTACCGTATTAACAGAAATTTTGATTCTAGTTATAGAATAAAAACAGAAGCTTTAAATCTAGTAATATTAAAGAAAAAGGAAAATCTGATTCCAAAAATAAATAACAATCAAGATTATACGGCTAAAGAAAAATCAAATGTGTTAAAAAACCTTGAGTCTACAAGTGAATTTAAAAACTTTGAATCTGATAATTATTATGATAAGAGAAGTGTAAATGAATATTTAAAGAGTCTTATTCCGATTGTGTCAGATGAGTTTCATATCTATATATCACTTCCGACAGAGAGATATTTTAAAGAAATTAAAGCAGTTGCTTTTATGGAGAAAACAGCTATTAGTAGTGATGATTCTCTTTCTAAATCTGAGAAGATCGCTTTATTGAATAATGTTGAGGACATATTAGAAGAGGGACTAGCAAAAATTGGGACACACTCTGTTGGTTATATTCCTGACAATGGAACCGATATTGTTAATATGCTCTCCCCTGAAGAGTTATCTGTATTTACTAAGCGTATCGAAGATGTTTACCAAGGAAAAGCTAAGCCTAAGGTGACAAAAGAAGAGGCTATTCAAGCAGTTTCCACTGTTACATCAGCCACAGTTTCATCTTCATCTCAGTCTATCGTTACCTCTAATGGAGAGGCTAAGAAAAATCATCAAGCAAGTAAGTGGTTTAAAGAGTCTGGCAAATGGTATTATAATGACCTTTCGGGTAACCTTGTAAGAAACCGCTGGGTAGGCCGTTATTATCTAAAAGCAGATGCTTCAATGGCTGCTAGTGAATGGATTTATGATGAAGATTATAAGAGCTGGTTTTATGTAGATTCAACTGGTAGTTATGTGGAGAAAGCTTGGCAGGGCGAATACTACCTAAAACGTGGCGGTTACATGGCTAAGAGTGAGTGGGTATTTGATTCTCAGTATGATAGTTGGTATTATCTGAACCAAGATGGTAAGTACGCTCGTAACCAATGGATTAAGGATGGAGATAAGTGGTATTACTTGTTAGCTGATGGGAAATTGGCAAAAAATATGACCATTAATGGCTATAAAGTAAATGAAAAAGGTGAGTGGGTATAATTTTTTAAGTTCTATTTAAGGTTATCTGTGTATACTATAATCATTAAATAAAGACCTCCTAATATTATTTGAAACAGATAACACTGATTTAGTTTGAATTTGATTTTCATCTAATATCTTTATTTAATAGAACTCCTAAACTTTTTCATAATAATCTCCTGCAAAAGTCACCTGTCTGGGTGGCTTTTGTTTTATCATCCATGATATAATAGAAACAAATGGAGGACGGAAAATGGTAAAAGTACGATTGTATTTGGTACGTCATGGCAAGACTATGTTTAACACGATTGGTCGAGCGCAAGGTTGGAGCGATACTCCCTTAACGGCTGAAGGTGAGAGAGGGATTCAAGAGTTAGGAATCGGTTTGCGAGAATCTGGTCTACAGTTTGAGCGCGCTTATTCCAGTGATTCTGGTCGCACCATTCAGACTATGGGAATTATTCTTGAAGAACTTGGTTTGCAGGAAAAAATCCCTTATCGAATGGACAAGCGGATCAGAGAATGGTGTTTTGGTAGCTTTGACGGAGCTTATGATGGTGATCTTTTCATGGGCATTATTCCTCGTATCTTTAATGTGGACCACGTTCACCAATTGTCTTATGCTGAACTGGCTGAGGGCTTGGTAGAGGTTGATACAGCTGGTTGGGCTGAAGGTTGGGAAAAACTCAGTGGCCGAATCAAAGAAGGCTTTGAAGCGATTGCCAAAGAAATGGAAGAACAAGGCGGGGGCAATGCCCTTGTCGTCAGCCACGGAATGACCATTGGAACCATTGTTTATCTGATTAATGGCATGCATCCGCATGGTCTAGACAATGGTAGCGTGACGATTCTTGAATATGAGGACGGCCAGTTTAGCGTTGAAGTTGTCGGCGACCGTAGTTACCGACAACTAGGACGTGAGAAGATGGAGGAAGCCTCTATTTAATCAGTTTAGACTTGCTTGCTAGGAACTAGGGATTTGATAGGAATATCAAGATAAGAAAAAACAGCCGAGGGTAATCCTTTCGGCTGTTTTTGATGGGGAAAACTAAAGTGTAATGCTATTGCTTTTAGAGATTTTCATAAACAAGAGCAAGGAAGCTACTGTTAGAATAGTCAAGATAGTTGACAAGGCTGCGGCTACACCATAATTCCCTCTGAGAACCTCTGTATAAATGGCTACAGTCATTGTTCTTGTTTTGACATTGTAGAGGAGGATAGAAGTAGAGAGTTCTGAAATCATTGTGACCCAAGATAGGATGGCTCCAGAAATAATACCAGATAGCATCATTGGAGTTGTAATCTTGGCAAAGGTATTGAGACGACTACTTCCTAAGCTTTCCGCGGCTTCTTCAATACTTGGGGCTATTTGTTGCAAACTAGCAACAGATGAGCGAATAGTATAAGGTAATCTTCTGACAGATAGAGACATAATCAAGATGAAAGCAGTTCCTGTAATCATAAGAAATCCACTTCCAAATAGGCCAGTATTGAAGGAAGAAATGAAGGCAATCCCTAGAACGGTTCCTGGTACAATATAAGGGACCATACTGAGGCTGTCAATTAAGTTTGTAAACAAATTCCGTTTTCTAACGGCTAGGTAGGAGATAAATGTTGCGAATAAGACAACTAGGACTAAGGCAATCAAAGGGATACGAATGGTATTGAAAATAGCAGAGCCCATACGATTGAAAGCCACCTTGTAACTGTTTAGAGAATAGCCTTTAACAAATACCATACCTGATGTTTTTAGGAAAGAGGTATAAATCAAGTAGATTTGAGGTAAAACAGAGATAAAGATAATTCCGTAGACTGTTGCATAAATGGCAGCCATTTTTCCTTTTGTAGTTTTTTTAGGCTCAATTGGATGGAGCGAATTCATGCTGAAACTGTAGCGGTTTGCAATGTGTTTTTGGATAAGGAAAATTGTCAAGGCAATGATAATCGCCATAATTGCTAAAGCAGATGCAAAAGCAGAATTTCCTCCAACCTCGCTAATAAATTGTGTATAAATCAGGACAGGGAAAGTTCGATATCCTTCACCAATTAACATAGGCGTTCCAAAGTCTGAGAATGCTCTCATAAATACAAGCAGGGCAGCAGCTAGTAAGGTTGGAACTAGGAGAGGTAAAACAACCGTTACGATACGCTTAAATCCGAAAGACCCCATGCTTTCAGCAGCTTCAAGTAGAGAATTATCAATACTTTTCATTGTCCCAGCAACATACAGAAATACCAGTGGGAATAGCTGCAGTGTAAAGACAAGTACAATTCCTTTGAATCCATAAATATCGATAGCTGGAAGATGAAGGGCATTTGTCAGGAATTTAGTAATGACCCCATTTCGTCCCAGCAAGAGAATCCAGGAGTAAGCTCCCACGAAAGGAGCTGACATAGAAGCAATGATAATCAATATTTGTAGAAATTTCTTTCCCTTGAAGTCATACATAGAGAAGAGATAAGCTAATAGGGTTCCTACAACTAAGGAAGTGACAGTAGCGGTAATGGAAACCTTGAAACTGTTGACAAGTGTCTCAGAGTAGTAGGCTTTACCAAAGAAAGTGACAAAATTAGCTAGTGAAAATTGTCCTTCATGTATGAGTGCTTGCTTGAGCACGGTAACGATAGGATAAACCAGAAAGACAAGATAGGTAAGAAAGATGAAGAAAGAGGAGGCTGTCCAAATATTTAGCTTTTTACGTTCCATGGTTGACTCCTTTTATCAGGTTTTGCGAACCATCTGCAGAAAAGACGTTTAATTTTTGGGTATTGATTCGTAGACGAATACGATCGCCTTTTTGTAGATCTTCTTCAAAAGTTGATTCTTCGCTAACTTGAATTTTTGAGGCAAAACCTGTCTCAATGAAATACTCCGTATTTAGTCCAAGATAGACGCTATCGCTAATAGTTCCTTCAATATCTCCAGATTCATCTTTGATAAACTCTTCTGGACGAATGCTTACATGAATAGCTTGTGCCTCAGCATGATCAAGAGCTGGCATTCGAAGGGCATAGCCATCTGAAAAGACGATATAAGCGCCGTCGCTCCGTTTTTCAAGAGTGGCAGGGATAATATTTGTGCGTCCGATAAAGGTTGCCACAAACTCATTAGCTGGTTTATGATAGAGTTCTTTTGGCCGACCGATTTGTTGGATGACTCCGTCTTTCATAACAGCAATTTGATCTGAAATAGCCATGGCTTCTTCTTGGTCGTGAGTTACATAGACGGTTGTAATTCCCACTTCGTGTTGGATTTCTCGAATAGCTTGACGCATATCCAAGCGAAGTTTGGCATCTAGGTTACTGAGCGGCTCGTCCATGAGGAGAACACTTGGATTAACCGCTAAGGCACGTGCCAAGGCGACACGTTGTTGTTGTCCACCACTGAGTTTATCGGGCTTTCGATCCGCATATTGAGCAATTTGCATGAGTTCAAGATACTTGTTGGTCTGTTGAATCAATTCTTCTTTTGGAACCTTCTTTTGCTTGAGACCAAAAGCGACATTATCTCGGACAGTCAAATGTGGGAAAATAGCGTAGTTTTGGAAAACCATGCCGATATTGCGTTTGCTGGGTTCCATATTATTGATTTTTGTATCATCGAAGTAAAATTCTCCGCCTTCGATACTGTTGAAACCTGCAATCATACGAAGAAGGGTCGTTTTCCCACATCCTGAAGGTCCAAGAAGGGTAAAGAGACTTCCTTTTGGAATTGTAATGTTCAAATTCTCAATAACAGGGACATCGTGGTAGATTTTTTTTGCGTTAATAATTTTGATCTCACTCATAGTGAACCTCTTTTACTGTTTAGATTGGATATCTGTAAAGACTTCGTTGTATTTCTTAACAATATCTGATTTATTCTTGATGACATAATCATAATCTTCAGTGAGTGTTTTGATTTTGTCAATTGGTTTCATGTTTTCGCTTGTTTTAGCATTTTTACGAACAGGACGGTTAGTAGTGGTTGTACCAAGTGTATCTTGTACTTCTTGAGAGATAATAAAATCGATAAATTTCTTGGCATTTTCCATATTTTTCGCTTTTTTAACGATAGCAGCACTAGCAGGTAGGAAGACGGTTCCTTCTTTTGGATAGACTACCTTAATGTTAGCTCCATCATTTAAGAGTTTAACCGCTGGATCTTCATAAGAGAGACCAACAGCCATTTCTCCGTCAGCAACTGCTTTATAGACACCAGATGAGCTTGATCCGATTTTACCATCAATAAGTGTGAAGAGATCTTTTACATAAGACCAGGCTTTATCGTCTGTGTAACCACCTTGAGATTGTAGCATATTTGTTAATTGAGCAAAGGCGCTAGAAGAGTTTGCTGGGTCAGCAGTTGCGATTTTTCCTTTTAGTTCAGGTTTGAGAAGGTCGCTATATCCTTCGATGTTCATGCCTTTCGTTAAATCAGGATTGACGATTAAAACACTACCATCTAGTGTATAAGGTGTAGAGTAGCCAGTTGTGTTTTGATATTCTTTGATAACATTATCATTTTCTTTTGAAGTATAGTTTTCAAAGAGTTCTCCGTGGGTAGCATATTGTGTATAAGAACCACCAAAGATGACATCAGCTACAGGAGCTTCTTTTTCTGACTCTAGTTTTTTGAAAAGTTCTCCAGTACCAGCTTGAATCAGTTCTACTTTGATACCATATTTTTCTTCAAAGGCAGGAATAGTTGCTCCAATTAAGCCCTCTGAGTTTGGTGAATAAACGACTAGCGAACCGCCGTCTCCTTTATCAGATGAACCGCCGTCGGCAGATTCATTAGAAGAACAAGCGGCAAGACCAAAAAGGGCTAGTCCGCAAGCAGCATAATACATCCATTTCTTTTTCATGATGGATACCTCCGTTGTGTTATTTAAGTTTATTTTAAAACAATGTAAGCGTTTTTAAAACCGATAATTCTATTCTATTAGAGTAAAATTCTCTACAAAAAGAAGAATAGCTTATTTTACTATTCTTCCGAGTGATTTCAATTCCTTTGGGGAAATATGGAGATACTTTTTAAATACTTTGGCAAAATATTTATAGTCTGAAAATCCAACTTGGTCAGAGATGTCGCTTAGAGGGGAGTTGGGAGATTCAGCCATCTTATCTATAGCTTGTTTCAGACGATATTGTAAGATATATTCATTTAGAGTCATGGGGAAGTCTTCTTTGATAACCTTATATAGATAGCTTTCGCTATAGTTTAAAGCTTCAGCAATAGTCGCAATCGTAAAATGCTCTGCATAATGCTTGTGGACAAAGGAAATAATTTGTTGAATGATTTGGTTTTGTGTATCAACCTGTTGGATAGAGGTGAGTAAAGTTTGATATTCTTCTAAAAAAGGAGTTTCTTGATAGGTGCTACCTTGTAATCGCAAAACAATGTTTTGAAGACATTCTGTCAATTCCTTGGTGTCAATTGGTTTGGATAAGAAATCAACTGCTCCATATTGCATGGCTTTTTTGGCGTTTTGAAAATCGTTATAACCTGATAAGATAACTTTTTCATAGGAGAGGGTACGAGTGGCTTCAAACATCATAAAAGCATCCATAATTGGCATTGTGATGTCTGTTAAGACAATATGAGGTTCTTTTTCTTGGATGAGTTTCATTCCCTCTTGACCGTGACTGGCAGTTCCTACGACTTGGATACCCAAGGCAGAGTAGTCTACGGCAATCTCTAGCCATTTTCGAATGAGGTGTTCGTCTTCTACGATAATGAGCTTAAACATGAGTTAGTCCTTTCGTTATAAATTTGACCCAAGTTTCTCCTTGGCGATTGACTCCTAAATCTAGCTGGACATCAGAAAAGAAATTGCTCAATCGTTTATAGCTGTTAACAATGCCATGCTGGGTATGAGGGCTTTCTAAAGAGTCTAAAATAGCGAGTCGCTCTCGTTTTGTGAGTCCTCCAGCATTATCCTTGACTAAAAAAGTTAGAGAATCTGATTCCAAGGTAATTTGGATATCAATATGAAGATCAATACGGTATTGCATCCCATATTTTATAGCATTTTCTACTAGAGGAAGCAAGAAAAGTTTAGGAATAGGCTGATTATCAACAGTTTCTGGGCAGACAATATCATAGGAAAAGTGCTCGAAACGAATCTTATGAATAATAAGGTAATCCTCTATAATCTTTAAATCTTGGCAAATGGTTGTTTCTTTTTCTAAATCGGTGATACTGTAGCGAAGAATGCGCGTGAGGTTTTGAATTAGGTCTTGTGTGAGGGCGGCATCCATTAAAGAAGTGATTTTAATCGTTTCAAGTGTATTGTAGAGAAAATGAGGATTGAACTGAGCTTCCAGCATTTTTCTTTCAAAAATCCACTTTTCTTTTTCTATGGTCAACATTTTCTGATGAAGTTGATCTAATTCATACAACATATTATTAATTTTTTCTGCCATAAACTCAAACTCATCACCTGTTTGTAGAGAAAGCCTTTTTTCTGCTTGTTTGGGAATTTCTTGAAGTTGGTAAACTAAGCTTTCAATAGGAACAGCGTTGTGTGTAGCAATCTTATGAGCAATTCGTCTTGCTTGCCAGAAGTAGAGGAAGAATATACATAAGGTGAGAATGGAGGCTAGGCCAAGTAAGCTAGGAATGGGAAAGAAGGATTGAAAAGTATAGATTGAAAAAATAGCACCGACTTTTTCTTTTTGAACAATAAGCGGTTCATTCGCATACCAGTGGGTGCGAGAGTGTAGGAGTTTTTCATCAAATTTTTCAAGAGTGGAACGAGTAAACTGATTTGTATTGTTGGAAAACATATTTCCAAAGCTATCGGTAATGATGTATTTGGAATTGATCATTGGGAAACTTGAGATGAAATCATTCTCATTTACGAAAGCAATAGTATAGGCCTTAACTCGTTGGTTTTGAAGTAGTGGTTTGATAAAGAGTGTGTAGTGTTGCTTATCTGAAGAGAGTGCAATTTTTTCTGTCACTTTTTCTTGAGAAGGATTTTGAATGAGCAGTTTTAGATAGTAGGGAGATAAAATACTTTCTTGATGATTTCGATTGGTACTAAATAGTAATTCACCTGTATCACTTAGGATAATGAGGTCAGAACTAAGTTTTAATTTAGCTTTTGTCTCGTAAAATAAGCTAAAGACTTCTCGCTCTGTGTGTTTGCCATCCAAAAATCCAGGAATCATTTTATGGTTCATAGTAGTCAGGAGCTCATTATTTGCTTCTTTCATTTCTTGAACCTGTTTGACAATCTGTCTCGTGTCTTTGGAGAGTTGCTGCTTTTGTAAAAAATAGGAAAAACCAAAAAGTAAAATGAGTAGTAAAAGAGAGGTCATAAAGGCTGCGATAGAGCTTCTATGGAGAATTTCTTTTTGGAGAGATTTTTTAAAGGAATGAGACATCTGCTACCTCCTTGGAAGGGTTTTCTGTTATAAGTATAGCAGTTTAAAAATTTTAGAGCAAGGTAAAATAGAAAAGTATAGAATAGAACGAGACCAAATTCCCTCAAAAATGGTATAATAGTAACATCACAAAATTGGAGAGAGACCATGAGTTTTTACAATCATAAAGAAATTGAGCCTAAGTGGCAGGGCTACTGGGCAGAACATCATACATTTAAGACAGGAACAGATGCATCAAAACCGAAGTTTTATGCTCTTGATATGTTCCCTTATCCGTCTGGAGCGGGACTGCACGTAGGACACCCAGAAGGTTATACTGCAACCGATATCCTCAGCCGTTACAAACGTGCGCAAGGCTACAATGTCCTTCACCCAATGGGATGGGATGCTTTTGGTTTGCCTGCAGAGCAATACGCTATGGATACGGGGAATGACCCAGCAGAATTTACAGCTGAAAACATTGCCAACTTCAAACGCCAAATCAATGCGCTTGGATTTTCTTACGACTGGGATCGTGAAGTCAATACTACAGATCCAAATTACTACAAGTGGACACAATGGATTTTCACTAAGCTTTACGAAAAAGGCTTGGCCTATGAAGCTGAAGTGCCAGTAAACTGGGTTGAGGAATTGGGAACAGCCATTGCCAATGAAGAAGTTCTTCCTGACGGAACTTCTGAGCGTGGAGGCTATCCAGTTGTCCGCAAGCCAATGCGCCAATGGATGCTCAAAATTACGGCCTATGCGGAGCGTTTGCTTAATGACTTGGATGAACTTGATTGGCCAGAGTCTATCAAGGACATGCAGCGCAACTGGATTGGGAAGTCAACTGGTGCCAATGTAACCTTTAAAGTCAAGGGAACAGACAAGGAATTCACAGTCTTTACGACTCGTCCTGACACCCTTTTCGGTGCTACTTTCACTGTATTGGCTCCTGAGCATGACTTGGTTGACGCTATCACAAGCCCAGATCAAGCAGAAGCAGTTGCAGACTACAAACACCAAGCTAGTCTGAAATCAGACTTGGCTCGTACAGACCTTGCCAAGGAAAAAACAGGTGTTTGGACAGGTGCCTATGCCATCAACCCTGTCAATGGCAAGGAAATTCCAATCTGGATTGCAGACTATGTTCTTGCTAGTTATGGAACAGGTGCGGTAATGGCTGTTCCTGCCCACGACCAACGTGACTGGGAATTCGCCAAACAATTTGACCTTCCAATCGTCGAAGTCCTTGAAGGTGGAAATGTAGCAGAAGCTGCCTACACAGAAGATGGCCTTCATGTCAATTCAGACTTCCTAGATGGACTCAACAAAGAAGACGCTATTGCCAAGATTGTGGCTTGGTTGGAAGAAAAAGGCTGTGGACAAGAGAAGGTTACCTACCGTCTCCGCGACTGGCTCTTTAGCCGTCAACGTTACTGGGGTGAACCAATCCCAATCATTCATTGGGAAGATGGAACTTCAACAGCTGTTCCTGAAAATGAACTGCCGCTTGTTTTGCCTGTAACCAAGGATATCCGCCCTTCAGGTACTGGTGAAAGTCCACTAGCTAACTTGACAGACTGGCTGGAAGTGACTCGTGAAGATGGCGTCAAAGGTCGTCGCGAGACAAATACCATGCCGCAATGGGCAGGTTCAAGCTGGTACTACCTCCGCTATATTGACCCACATAACACAGAAAAATTGGCTGACGAGGATCTCCTTAAACAATGGTTGCCGGTGGATATCTACGTGGGTGGGGCAGAGCATGCTGTACTTCACTTGCTCTACGCTCGATTCTGGCACAAATTCCTCTATGACCTCGGTGTTGTTCCGACTAAAGAACCATTCCAAAAACTCTTTAACCAAGGAATGATTTTGGGAACGAGTTACCGTGACCACCGTGGCGCTCTTGTGGCTACTGACAAGGTTGAAAAACGTGACGGATCCTTCTTCCATGTGGAAACAGGAGAAGAACTGGAGCAAGCACCAGCCAAGATGTCTAAATCGCTCAAGAACGTTGTTAACCCAGACGACGTGGTGGAACAATACGGTGCTGATACCCTTCGTGTTTATGAAATGTTTATGGGACCACTCGATGCTTCCATTGCTTGGTCAGAAGAAGGTTTGGAAGGAAGCCGTAAATTCTTGGATCGTGTTTACCGTTTGATGACAACCAAAGAAATCGTTGCGGAAAACAATGGTGCTCTTGACAAGGTTTACAACGAAACTGTTAAGTCTGTCACAGAGCAAATCGAGTCGATGAAGTTCAACACAGCTGTTGCCCAACTTATGGTCTTTGTCAACGCGGCTAACAAGGAAGACAAGCTCTATGTGGACTACGCCAAAGGCTTTATCCAATTGATCGCACCATTTGCACCTCACTTGGCAGAAGAGCTCTGGCAAACGGTGACAGCAACAGGCGAGTCAATCTCTTACGTAGCTTGGCCAACATGGGACGAAAGCAAATTAGTTGAAGACGAAATCGAAATCGTCGTCCAAATCAAAGGAAAAGTTCGTGCTAAACTCATGGTCGCTAAAGATCTGTCACGTGAAGAATTGCAAGCAGTCGCTCTGGCTGACGAAAAAGTCAAAGCAGAAATTGACGGTAAGGAAATCGTGAGAGTGATTGCGGTACCGAATAAATTGGTTAATATTGTTGTGAAATAACCAATTTATTTGCTGATTTCCAACCTCAAACAGTTCCCCAAACTGTTTGAGCCAACTAAACTCGTTAATATCGTTGTGAAATAAGATAGAAATCCTTCAGAGTAGAATCTGGAGGATTTTTTAATTTGACAGAAAGTTTCTATTTTGTTAATATAATTAACAAAGAAAAGAGAGATTATGGATAAAAAAGAATTTATTACATTTAATAATCGTTTCAATAGGTTTATTTTAGCGTTTGAACAGTTAAAAAAAAATCAACATAAAATTAGTATTGACAAATCTATTACGTTGAATGAGGTACATTTGATTGTTGTGATTGGGGAAAATCAGCCCTTAAATCTAGTAAGATTATCTGAATTATTAGAAGTTTCGAGAAGTGCAATAACTCAAAGTGTTAGAAGATTGATTCAAAAAAATTTAGTTTTTTTTGATTTTGATTCGAATAATGGGAAAAATAAATATTTGAGATTATCTGAAAAAGGCATTGAAGTTTTTAAAATCCATAAGGAGCAACAAGCATATATTGAAGAATCGGTCTTTTCAGTTTTAAACAACTATAGCGAGGAGGAGCTTCAAACAGTTGTGAAATTGATGGATGATATTGAAAATGTATGGGGAGAATTACCGTGGTAAAAGTCACGGTAAATTTCAAACTTAGTTGTTAAGCATATTAACAAAAGGAGAAGATATGACTGTAAATATTGAGCTGATTCCACAAACAGATTTAGCGGATGAATCTTTTTATATTGCTATCAATGGTTTAGAACCAAGGGCAAAGTATTGTGTAGAAATGTACCTGTCTGATTATTACTGTATAAATGCACCCTTGCTTTTAGATCATGATGTTATATGGAAATCAACCGCAATTTTTTTATCTGATCAGGACGGTATGATTGATACCTCTCAGACAGCATCTATTTCGGGATCTTATAAAGGGATTTCAGAAATGGGATTATTCTTTAATGCGAAACCGTTGAGGAATAGGAAAAGGAGATTACCCAGTTCTCTTGATGGAATTCCATTGCGAGATCGTTTTGGTGTTGAAATTAAAATCAAGCTGGGGAAAGATGTGGTCGCGGAGAAAAGTTTTGTAAGGCGTTATATGAATCTGGGAATAAGGTATCAAGATATTTATGATAAGCATTTTCAAGGTCGATTATTTCATGATGAAAAGTTAAGAAAGGCGCCGGCCGTGATTATTGTTAGTGGTAGTGAGGGAAGAATTGAAAAAGCTCAGAACATTGCCCAACTTTTATCTTCTAGAGGCTATATTTGTCTTGCGATAGCTTATTTTGGTTTAGAGGGATTACCCCAAAATTTAGAACGAATTTCAATAGAATGTCTGGAGGAAGCGAAAGATTTTCTATATCATCATCCTCAAGTTGATAATACAAAAATAGGAATATATGGTCGATCTAAAGGAGCAGAGCTTGTTCTGGCTGGACAAAGTATTTTGGATGATGTGCAATGTTTAGTACTCAATTCTCCCTCAAATGTAATATTTGAGGGAATAAAGGGAAAACTTAATTCTAATTCATCTTCTTGGACATATTTACAAAAGGAACTTCCTTATCAAAAATTTCAGTTAGGAGATTATTTGTTAAACAAGTTTTTTGGAAAACATATTCCTGAAGATAGTAGGGCTCAGATTGATGTGAGTAAAATTTCCTCCCCTTTATTATTACTAGGAAGCGATGTTGATGAAATATGGAATGCATCATCCGCGATAGATGATATCATTTCACATTATAAAGGGGAATCCATTTTGTTTAAAAAATACCATGAAACAGGGCATATGTTGACGGTTGCTTATCAACCGAATCATCGTTATCGAAAAGATTGGCGCTTATTAATGAAAGAAAGTGTAGACTCTTGGCTTGTTACGATAAATTTTTTTGATACACATCTGAAGAATTTGTAGATAGTGCTGAACCGTACTATAATAGTCCTAACTAAGATAAAAACACAGTTCTGGTTGGTAGTCCAGTCTATAAAAGCAAACACTAAAACAAGAGAAATTTGAATACAAACAGTAAAAAATAGAGAGAAGCATAAGGAGCATTAACTCACTCACTCCCATATTTGATTATTCCTCCATAAAGTGGATGGATGATTTTTATAAGAGGAGTTTGCATTATTGAATAGAAAACCAAGTGTTTCCTAAAATTTTCATTGAGATATGTTATACTATATTCAATAAGTGAATAAGGAGAAAGTTATGCCAGTAAATGAATATGGTCAGATGATTGGTGAGTCAATGGAAGGTTATACACCCGGTGCACTGCCTTCTATTGATTTCTTAGAAGGGCGTTATGCTCGAATAGAGGCTCTCTCGATAGAAAAGCATGCGGAGAATTTATTAGCTGTTTATGGCCCTGATACGCCTCGGGAGATGTGGACCTACCTCTTTCAGGAACCAGTGGCAGATAGGGAGGAGCTGGTTGCCCTTTTAAATCAGATGTTGGCTCGTAAGGATCGTTTTTACTATGCGATTGTAGACAAGGCAACTGGTAAGGCTTTGGGAACTTTTTCTCTCATGCGCATTGACCAGAATAACCGAGTAATAGAAGTGGGAGCTGTCACTTTTTCTCCAAAACTCAGGGGGACACGGATAGGGACAGAAGCTCAGTATCTCTTGGCTTGCTATGTCTTTGAGGAGCTTAACTATCGTCGCTATGAGTGGAAATGCGATGCTCTTAACCTGTCATCAAGACGAGCAGCGGAGCGTTTGGGATTTGTCTACGAAGGAACCTTCCGTCAGGCAGTGGTTTATAAGGGGCGTACAAGGGATACGGATTGGTTGTCTATGATTGATAAGGACTGGCCAAAAGTCAAATCTCGTTTGGAAACATGGTTGGCGCCTGAAAATTTTGATAAAAATGGACGGCAGTACAAGAGCTTGAGAGAATTCTAAGAGGTGATGACATGATAACTATTAGAAAGCAAGAAATTGTCAAGCTAGAGGATATTTTGCATCTCTATCAGGCAGTAGGTTGGACAAATTATACCCATCAACCTCAGATGCTGGAGAAGGCCTTGTCTCATTCATTAGTGATTTATCTGGCGCTTGATGGCGATGCTGTGGTGGGCTTGATTCGTTTGGTTGGAGATGGATTCTCATCAGTATTGGTTCAGGATTTAATCGTTTTACCTAGCTATCAGCGCCAAGGAATTGGTAGTGCCCTAATGAAAGAGGCTTTAGAGGATTACAAAGATACCTATCAAGTCCAGCTGGTAACAGAACAGACAGAAAGAACCTTGGGCTTCTATCGTTCTATGGGCTTTGAAATCTTATCCACCTATAATTGTATAGGGATGACTTGGACGAATCGAGAAAAATAACAAAACTTGTTTTTTCTTAAGCAAAGTTTAAGGATGGTCTAGTATTATATAGTCATTAAATAAAGACCTCCTAACTTTATTTAATGAAATCCTAAAACTTTTTTTCATCATAATCTCCTAATGAAGCCACCCAATCAGGTGACTTTTTTGCGTGAGTAGCTGATGGTGATAGAGATTTTTTGCAAAATAGTAAAATATGAGAAAAGTTAAGCTAGTTTTAAGCTTCGTCTTGTATCATATAGTTATTAAATAAAGACCTCCTAACTTTATTTAATAAAATCCTAAACTTTTCTTTTTCATAATAATCTCCCTTAACTCCACCCAATCAGGTGGAGTTTTTTTGCTTTATTTCAGGCTTTTTGGGACTATTCTAAAAATCATTTTTGATAACTTTCTCCCAATCTTATAAACTTTATTGGACAGATTATAAAGTTGAAGAAGCTGAATGGGTGAAGTTGTAAAGTTTTGACAAATTTTGTGAACTATGGGATAATGGAGAGGAATTAAGGATTAGTTCTATATCATGGACTAGAAAAGACCCCAAGCTCACGACCAAATAAGCTTGGGGTCTTTTTTGACACTATCTATCTTTGTTTAGCCATTTATCGACTAAGCGAAGGATGACACCGACCACAATCGGTCCGATGATAGTTTTAAGGATTAGTTCCATCATGGGCTATCTCACCTCCTTTCGTAGGCGGTGTAGCAGTGCCGTAGAATATTATACCACAAAGTAATCTACTCTCTCATACTATACTAAAGTCAAAAAACATCTTATAATAGTAGTTATGAAACTTACAAACGAAGAAACACAAAAAATTGAAAAACTCCTGAGAGATTCATCGTACGCCAAATATCACAAACGTCTACAGATTATTTATTTTCGCTCAAAAGAAAAGAGTTATAAGGAAATCATGGATCTGATAGGTTGCAATAAAACAACTGTTTGTAGGAATTTGAAAAAATACAAGGAGTTTGGTTTAGAAGCTCTTCTTCAAGAGACCCGTGGTGGACGTCATAGAGAATATATGACTTACGAAGAAGAACAAGCATTTCTAAAACGTCATATAGAAGCTGCTCAGGCTGGGGAATTTGTAACTGTCAATCAGTTATTTGAAGCCTATCAAAAAGAGATTAGTCGCACTTCTACACGCGATGGTTTCTATTATCTCCTGAAACGCCATGGTTGGCGAACGGTCACTCTTAGAGATGAACATCCCAAGAAGGCAAACGCTCAGACAATTGAGTATGAACAAGAATCACCTCATTTGTCTTAGAGTGCTATATTTTAGAAAAATTGAAATGGCAAAGTTCTTTTGAGATAATTTTGTTAGTTGAAATTGTTTAGCTAGGCTCAGTGATTGAAACTTTTTAAATCGCATTTATTTAAAAAAATTAAAATTACCCCCAAAATGCTTTTTTTTTTTAGGAAATATAATATAATAGTTGAAAAAGATTAAAGGAGATTTCTTATGGCTAAGAAAATCAAAGATGAAAATGGGAATGTATATGTGAAAAAAACACCTTTTTATAAAAAATGGTGGTTCATATTGATTGTTATTATTGTTGTATTTGGTGTAGTTAAAGGTGGAAGTGGAAGTAATTCCACTAAGCAGGAAGTTGTATCTAGTTCAAGTGCGCAAACAACAGCATCAGAAGAAACTGCTCAAACAAAGGCAACAGAAAAAAATAAAAATAAGGAAGAGGAGACAAAAGCTAAGGCAGAGAATAAAATCGGAGAAGTTGTTAAAGTTGGAGATGTTGAATATATCGTGAATTCAAAATCTCTGTCTCAAAATGTTGGAGGAGAATTTGGCAAAAACGCAAATGGTATTTATTTAATTCTGAATGTGACGGTAAAAAATAATGGTAAAAAATCTATAACTGTTACGGATGATTTCTTTAAGCTTTTAAAAGATGATACAGAGTACTCAACTGATAGTACAGCTGGTATCTATGCAAATCAGGAAGCAAAATTCTTTTTGTCAGAATTAAACCCTGAAAATAGTATTACAGGAAATGTGGTATTTGATGTGAATACGGAGACTGCAGATGCTTCAGGCTTACAGTTACAAGTACAAACAGGTGTTTTTGGAACTCAAAGAGGAAAAATTAGTCTAGATTAGTCTGAATTAAAAATGCAAAATGTCTATTTTTTAGTAGATGTTATGCATTTTTTCTTATTCTTTACATTTGTTTTTATGTTATGGTTTTAAAAAATTAGTAATCTAGGAATTATGTTGAAGTGGAGAAAATGGTGCAAATTGTATTTTGAAACTTTATCCACCTATAATTATATGAGAATGATTTGGATAAACAGAGAAAAATAATAAAACTTGTTTTTGCTTAAGCAAAATTTAAGGCTGGTCTAGTATTATATAGTCATTAAATAAAGACCTCCTAACTTTATTTAATAAAATCCTAAACTTTTCTTTTTCATCATAATCTCCCTTAACTCCACCCAATCAGGTGGAGTTTTTTTGCCTCTATTTCAGGCTTTTCGGGAGTTTTCTAAACATCATTTTCCGATAACTTTCGCAATCTTGAACGTCTTGTTGTACAGCGGTTAAAGCTTGAAAAGCCGAGAATATAAACCTTTGACAAATTTTGTGAACTATGGGATAATAAAAGGGAATTAAGTATTGTGTCTATATCATAGGCTAGAAAAGACCCCAAGCTAACTTCCACATTAAGCTTGGGGTCTTTTTGACACTATTTGTCCTTGTTTAGCCATTTATCGACTAATCGAAGAACGACACCGACCACAATTGGTCCGATGATAGTTTTAAGTATTGTATCCATCATGGGCTATCTCACCTCCTTTCGCAGGCGGTGTAGAAGTGCCGTAGAATATTATACCACATATGTGCTAAACTTAGGAGTCACCAATCCAGTGGCTTTTTTGTTTGTGGCTTGTTTTTTTGCTATAATAGGAGCATGAGTAGAATTTTAGATAATGAAATCATGGGTGATGAGGAGTTGGTAGAACGTACCCTCCGTCCCCAATATTTACGTGAATATATCGGTCAGGACAAGGTCAAGGATCAGCTGCAAATATTTATCGAAGCCGCAAAAATGCGGGATGAGGCGCTGGACCATGTTCTTTTGTTTGGCCCTCCAGGACTTGGGAAAACAACCATGGCTTTTGTCATTGCCAATGAACTGGGAGTCAATCTCAAGCAAACTTCTGGTCCTGTCATTGAAAAAGCGGGTGACTTGGTAGCTATTTTGAATGATTTGGAACCTGGTGACGTCCTCTTTATTGACGAGATTCATCGCCTGCCCATGTCGGTGGAAGAGGTACTTTATAGTGCTATGGAGGACTTTTACATTGATATCATGATTGGGGCTGGTGAAGGCAGTCGCAGTGTTCATCTGGACTTGCCACCTTTTACTTTGATTGGTGCGACGACCCGTGCGGGGATGCTTTCTAATCCTCTGCGGGCACGTTTTGGGATTACAGGTCATATGGAATACTATGCCCACGCTGACTTGACAGAGATTGTTGAGCGGACGGCAGATATTTTTGAGATGGAAATCACCCATGAGGCAGCTGCTGAGCTGGCCTTGCGCAGTCGAGGAACTCCTCGTATCGCCAATCGTCTCCTCAAGCGCGTGCGCGATTTTGCCCAGATAATGGGGAATGGCTTAATTGATGATGTCATTACGGATAAGGCCTTGACCATGCTGGATGTTGACCATGAAGGGTTAGACTATGTGGATCAAAAAATCCTTCGTACCATGATTGAGATGTACGGTGGTGGTCCTGTCGGTTTAGGAACTCTTTCTGTTAATATTGCCGAGGAGCGTGAGACGGTAGAGGACATGTACGAGCCCTACCTCATCCAAAAAGGCTTTATCATGCGAACTCGTTCTGGACGGGTGGCGACTGCTAAGGCATATGAGCATTTGGGGTATGAGTACAATGAAAAATAAACAAGAAATCTTAGATAGTGTTAGAGAAAATCCTGACATGATGTCTATTCTGACGATCATCCGAAACCTGAAATTGACAGATTCCTGGTTGGCAGCAGGTTCTGTCAGAAATTTTATCTGGAATCTCTTGTCAGACAAATCCCCTTTTGACTGTGAAACAGATGTAGATGTGATTTTCTTTGATCCAGATATTTCTTATGAGGAAACCTTTTCCCTAGAGAAAAAGTTGAGAGCGGATTTTCCTCAGTATCAGTGGGAATTGAAAAATCAGGTCTATATGCACCAGCACAGTCCTCACACTTCTCCCTATACCAGTTCTCGTGATGCTATGAGTAAGTATCCAGAACGATGTACGGCTGTTGGATTACGCTTGAATGAAGAATCCGATTTTGAACTCTATGTACCTTATGGTTTGGAGGATATTTTAAATTTTCAAGTTCGTCCAACTCCTCATTTTTTAGAGAATGAAGACCGAATGGAATTTTATCGAACACGTCTATCCAAGAAAAATTGGCAGGAGAAATGGAAAAATTTGATTTTTAAAAATACTTAAGGAAACTTTAAGCTAGGAAGTGTATACTAAGTCCATAAGTTAAGAAGACCTTAACTTAAACTCCTAAAACTTTTTCATAATAATCTCCCTATAAAAAATGGCTCTTTGTCAACTG
>NZ_VMLG01000011.1:0-70452 GCF_013276565.1 Streptococcus sp. 53 | reverse complement strand
TCAAACCACGTCAGCGTCGCCTTACCGTATATATGTTACTGACTTCGTCAGTTCTATCTACAACCTCAAAGCAGTGCTTTGAGCAACCTACGGCTAGCTTCCTAGTTTGCTCTTTGATTTTCATTGAGTATAACGATAGTCCTATCATATCACTCAAAATGACTTTCGTCTAATATGTTTTTTTTAAGAATGTGATAAATATTTTTTATGGACAAGAAAAAGCTGCCCACATAGGACAACTTCTTTCTTATTCGAAAACAAATTGATTGTGATAGAGTTCTGAGTAGAAGCCACCTAGTTTCAAGAGTTCATGGTGATTACCGCGTTCAATGACTTCTCCATCTTTAAGGACAATAATCTGGTCTGCATTGAGGATGGTCTTCAAACGGTGGGCAATGACGAAACTAGTTCTGCCTGCTACAACCGCCTCCATGGCATGCTGAATCTTACTTTCTGTCACCGTATCTACGTTTGAAGTTGCTTCATCGAGAATGAGAACTTCTGGATCTGTCATCAGGGTTCGAGCGATAGAAATCAATTGTTTTTGCCCTGTTGAGAAGATGCTCTGGTCATCATCTATAAGAGTATCGTACTTATCAGGTAAGCTTTCGATATAGTCGTGAATGTGGGTTGCTTTGGCTGCTGCCTCAACCATTTCCTGACTAGCATCTGGCACACCGAAACGGATATTATCTCGAATCGTTCCACTAAACAAGACCGAATCCTGCAAGACAATTCCCACCTTGCTTCTAAGACTATCTAAATCATAGTCACGAATGTCTTTACCATCAAAATAAATCCCACCAGCATCAACATCATAGAAGCGATTGATGAGGTTCATAATAGTGGTTTTTCCTGACCCAGTCGGACCAACAACTGCTGTCATCTGGCCTTTAGGGGCAGAAATGCTGACATCTTTCAAAATAGGTTTATCAGGCAAGTATGAAAAATCAATATGACTAATTTCAACACCTTCTTGCAACTGAGTGAAGATTGGAGCCTTTTCAGGTCTAATTTCTTCCTCTGCGTCAAACATTTCCTGAATCCGTTCAGCACCTGTAAAGGCCAACTGAAGACTTCCCCAACTAGCTGCAACTTGGATAATAGGCTGGTAGTACTGCTGTGAAAATTGGGCAAACATAACAATCAAACCTAAGGCTGTACTTGTTTCAATAGACTTATCATTCAAAAGTACAGCTGAACCAGCAAAGATAACGATGGCTGTGTTGACCAGGCTCATCCCATTCATGACAGGGAAAAGAATTCCTGAGAACATCCTTCCTTTAAAGGTCGCCTTGCGCACGCGCTCATTTTGTTCAAGAAATCCTGCCATCATATCCTCTTGAATTCCTTGTACAATCACGGCTTTTTGACCTGAGATACTCTCATCCATATAGGCGTTGAGCTTCCCTACCTCTTTCTGCTGGAGGTTGGTGTATTTGCGTGCCATTTTCACGATGAAAATCAGCATGAGGAAGGCTACTGGTGTGCTGGCAATAGCGATGAGGGCCAGCGTCACATTTCTCGAAAACATGACAAGAATCAGACCGATATATAAAACAATATTGCTCATGACCTGAACCAGACTTTCATTAAAGGCTTGGAGGATATTATCCAAATCACTAGTAAAACGAGATAGGATATCGCCATCCTGTCGGCGGTCAAAGAAAGAAACCGTTAACCGAGCAAGCTTACCGAAGAGGCCTTTGCGCATCTCGTTGGTCGACTCCGCAATCACGCGCGTCATGAGACACATGTATATCACACTAGAGATAAATAGAACCAAAACCAGCAGACCAAGATTGAACATGATTCCTGATAGGCTTTGCCAAACAAGTTCTGGATTGCCATCTTGATAAGCTTGAACTAAATTGGCTAGCTCTGTTACTGCTTGTCCAGAAAAGACCGGAAAGAGGGCTTGGGCAAGAGTAGCCAGAACAATCATCAGGATGACAACTACAAATGATAGCTTATAGACTTTAAAATAATTCCAAAAAAATTGAACTGTCTTCATTTTACTCCTCCTTTCCTTTCTGTGTTTCGTAGATTTCACGGTAAACGGCATTGTTGGCAACCAAGTCTGCATGCGTGCCTTGACCAATCAATCGTCCTTGATCCAGTACCAAGATCTTGTCTGCATGAACAACCGAGCTAATCTTTTGAGCGATGATAATGGTTGTCGTCCCTTTCAAGTCCTTATTCAAGGCTTCTTGCACTAGGCGCTCTGACTTGGCATCCAAGGCCGAGGTCGAATCGTCAAAAATCAGAATACGCGGATTGCTGACAATTCCACGAGCAATCGACATCCGTTGCTTTTGCCCACCAGAGAAATTGGTTCCCCGTTCCTCAACTGGACTTTCAAAGGTTTTCTCCATACGATGAATGAATTCACTGGCTTGGGCAATATTGGCTGCTCGCTCCATTTCAAATAGAGTGGCATCTCCCTTACCCTGTCTCAAGTTATCTGCAATCGTTCCACTGAAGAGAATGGCACGTTGGAGAACGATAGACACTGTTTTACGCAGGGTTCCTTCACTCACTTCTCGAATATCCTTGCCACCGATTTTAATAGAGCCTTCTTGCGGATCAAAGAGACGTGGAATCAATTGAGCCAAGGTTGATTTTCCTGCACCAGTCGCCCCAACTACACCAACCATTTGACCAGGTTCAATAGTAAAGCTCACATCTTTAAGCATCGGTTCCTTGTCCGTTGGATAGGTAAAGGTCACATTTTCAAAGCTAAGACTTCCGACCAACTCTTCATCTGGCACATCCTTGAAGGTCATGGCTGGCTCTGCGTCCAGAATTTCTCGAATACGACGCATAGAAATCATGGCACGGCTGACAGAATTTCCTAAAAATCCAACCATAACAATGGTAAAGATAATCTGGCTCAGGTAATTAACAAAGGAAGCAATGGAACCAACAACCGACGGATCCGACTGAACCATCCCAGCAACCAGCCAAATAGAGAGGAAGACCGCCCCGTAACCAACCAACATCATAAAGGGTTCCACTACTGAAAAGGCATAACCAATGTAAAGGTTTTGACCAAGAAGCTCGTCTGAAACCTCCGTAAACTTAGCAAACTGCTCTTTTTCTTGGACAAAGGACTTGACCACACGAACGCCACGCAAATTTTCCTTGGCAATGGCATTGATGCGCTCAAGAAGGGTTTGAAACTTGGCAAAACGAGGCCCCATCATTCCCATCATGACAGCAGTCAAACCAAAAATCAAGACTACCATGAGAACAATCACCCACCACAGAGAAGATAGGGTTTGAACCGCCAGGATAAACGAACCGATGAACAAGAGGGGAAGTCTGAAAAGAATTTGGAAGGTCATCATGACGACGTTCTGAATCTGGTTGATGTCATTTGTCATGCGAACGACTAGATTTCCCGCATTAAATTGTTCAATATTGGCATAAGAAAAGGTTTGGATTTTACGGAAGGCATCCTCTCGAAGGTCAGATGAAACTCCTTGAGCAATATAGGCTGCGAGGACAACATTGAGCCCACCAGCAACCAGACCGACCAAGGCCACACCAATCAACCAAGCCCCGATGCTATAAATAGCTTCATATTTTCCAGCAAGGAGGGCGTCTAACACTTCCTGCAGATAACGCGGTTGCAGAAGTGAACTAGCAACCATCAAGCCTGTCATCAGGAGCGAAGCCAAGGCCTGCCACTTGTAGGTTTTTATTTTCTGAATCAGCATACTTTCTCCTTAAAAAATAGACAAAAGGGAGCGACAATGCGTCAGCTCCTTTTCATTCTGTTTGTGTGATGTTATTCTAGCAAAAAAGTGGAGGATTGTCAAAGAAGTCTCCTTGATATAGCTAGAATGACTAGTAATTTTCTCTTTATAGTTTCTGTTTTAACTCGACCAAGACATTCATAGCCTGCATAGGTGTCATGTTGTAAATGTCCAATTTAGCTAATTCTGCTAGGATAGGATGCACTGCAGGCGTGTCAAAGAGTGAAATTTGTTCAGTGACAGCACTTGTTTGGCTCACGGGAGCAGGACTTTCTGTCCCTTGATTCTCTAACTGAGTCAAAATCTTATCCGCCCTTGCTAAAAGGTCTGCTGGCAAACCAGCAATCTTGGCAACATGAATACCGTAGGATTTATCAGCTGGCCCTGGTTCAATCTTGTGAAGGAAGGTAACCTGCCCATCCTGCTCCAAGGTTGCCACGTGAACATTGACCAAGTGTTCCAAGCTAGACTCCAGACTAGTCAACTCATGGTAGTGGGTCGCAAAGAGGGTCTTGGCTCCGATATGTTCATGGATGTATTCGATGATGGATTGAGCAAGAGCCATACCATCATAAGTTGCAGTTCCCCGTCCCAATTCATCAAAGAGAATGAGAGAGTTCTTGGTCGCATGCGAAATGGCATTGTTGGCCTCCATCATCTCCACCATAAAGGTTGACTGACCTGAAACCAAGTCATCTGCTGCTCCTATACGGGTAAAAATCGCATCAAAAATCGGTAAATGGGCGCTTTCTGCTGGCACATAAGAACCCAGCTGGGCCATAACCGCCGTCATGGCTAACTGACGCATGTAGGTAGACTTCCCGCTCATGTTGGGCCCTGTAATTAGTTGAATACTGGTATCTTCTGCCATCTGAATCGTATTGGGAATATAGGTCTGAGCCCCCATAACCTTTTCAACGACAGCATGGCGCCCTTTCTGGATATCAATTCGCGAATCATCTCCGAATTCAGGTCGAATCAAATGCTGGGTTTCCGCAACAATTGCGAGACTTTGCAGGACATCAACCGTCGCAATTCCTTGAGCTAAAGCCTGCAAACGCTGGATATACTTGCTGACCTCTTCACGAATACGCATAAAAATTTCGTATTCGAGATTGGCTGACTTCTCACGCGCCTCCAGCATATCTCCCTCGATACGCGCTAATTCTTCGGTTCCAAAGCGTTCTGAGTTTTTCAGCGTCGCCTTGCGGAAAAAGTGAGCAGGCACATTTCCCAGTTGCGAATTGGTCACATGGAAATAGTAGCCATCCTTTTTATTGTAGTCAATCTTAAGCGTGCTGATACCAGAGTTTTCGCGTTCCTTAGCCTCAATTTCAGCAATCCAACCAGTCCCTTCTCTGAGCACACGACGGTACTTGTCTAAGGTCTCATCAAATCCAGTTCGGATAATTCCCCCATCTGTAATCACATGAGGAGCTTCAGGAGCAATCGCTGCGCTAATCAAACTCTCCAACTCAGGGATTCCATCCAGTTGTTCTATGAGATAAGCTAGAGCAGGTTGCTCCATTCCTTCTAAAATCGCACAAATCCGTGGCACACTAGACAAGGTAGTCGCCAACTGCAAGAGATCCTTTGGGTTGGTCTTGCCAAAAGAAACACGACTAGCCAAGCGCTCAATGTCATAAACACCCTTGAGACTGTCTGTCAAATCACTGCGCTCAAAGAAGTGATCAAGAAAGATCTGCACCACTTCTTGGCGTTGGATGATTCGCTCCTTGTCAATCAAGGGACGATGGATCCAAGAACGCAAGAGACGCATCCCCATAGCCGTTTTGGTTTCATCCAAAAGCCAGAAAAGACTGCCTTGCTTCTTGCCTGAACGAGCATTCTCAACCAAATCCAGACTAGCCTTGGTCGCATAATCCATCTGCAAGAAATCCTTGATTTCATAGCGGATAACAGGTTTGAGGTGGTTCAATTCCCTCATCTGGGTTCGATGGACATACTGGAGCAACTTACTAGATGCCGCTTGCTCCACAGCTGCTAATCGTGAATCCAGTAAATGAAGGTCTTCAAAGCCTTCTTTTTCATAGGAAAGTACCAGATTCATCTGACGACTAAGGATTTGTTCCTCTTCCTCAGACAAGTCATAGCCCAGCACCACTTCTCGCGCCTTAAGGTTACGGATTTCCCCACAAACCAGCGTGAAATCCAAAAGACCTGTCACATAAAAGTCACCCGTCACCAGGTCCATATAAGCTAGGCCAAACTGATTACCATCACGGTCTATGGCAACCAAAAAATTATTCTGACTGTCCGGCTTACTGCTATCAACCACTGTCCCTGGCGTAATGACCTGAACAACCTCTCGTTTAACAACCCCAACTGCCTGTTTAGGATCTTCCATCTGCTCTGCGATAGCCACCTTATAACCCTGCTCAATCAAGACATCGATATACTGTTGGGCAGAATGATAGGGAACACCCGCCATAGGAATCGGATTGTCGGCATTCTTGTTGCGACTCGTTAAGGAAATTTCCAGAATCTGCGCAGCATTGACCGCATCCTCATAAAATAATTCATAAAAATCACCCATCCGAAAGAGCAAAAAAGCATCTGGATATTGCTTTTTAATATCCACATACTGTTGCATGCCGGGTGATAGCTTTTCTGTCGCCATTTTCCGTCTCTCCTTGTCAAAAATAAGTCTTGAGAGCAACTCCCAAGACCTTACTTATCTTTCATCAAATCTAGCAAACGATCTTCCATGAGTTTGGCAACGTGCTGGTCTCGACAAATGACCAATAAGGTATTGGCACCAGCAACTGTTCCTAAAATCCATTCATCCTTATTTGCATCTACAATATTTGCCAAAACAGAGGCTTCGCCCAATTTGGTATGAAGCACCAAGGTAAACTCTGCTCTTGCAACACCTTCTAAATGATGAGACAAAAATTCCACCAAATCAATCTTTTCTGTCTCATTTGCTAGTACATAATACACCATATCATTTTTCTTGACCTTGGTCAAGCCGATTTCGCGCAAATCACGAGACAGGGTTGTCTGCGTCACAAAAACATTATGCGCCTCCAACCGATCTTGAATTTCTTTTTGTGTACTTAATTTCTCCTCAGTAATCATTTTTTTTATTAACTGATGACGATCTCTTTTTCTCATAAAATCCTCTTATGTGAATATTTATAACTATTTTTATAACTATATTATACCAAAAAAATAGGAGATTTCAAAAATTTTTTCTTCTTTCTTTAAAATTGTGATAAAATAGTAGAAAAGTCCAAAAAGGAGCTCTTAATGAATACAAAAGAATTGATTGCTAGCGAATTGGCTAGCGTCATTGATAGCCTAGACCAAGAGGCTATTTTAAATTTACTGGAAACCCCTAAAAACTCAGAAATGGGAGACATTGCTTTTCCTGCTTTTTCTCTTGCAAAAGTCGAACGTAAAGCACCTCAAATGATTGCGGCTGAACTGGCTGAAAAAATTAACAGCCAAGCCTTTGAAAAGGTTGTTGCAACAGGACCTTACGTTAACTTTTTCCTTGATAAATCTGCCATTTCTGCTCAAGTGTTGCAAACGGTTATCACTGAAAAAGAACACTATGCTGACCAAACTATTGGCAAACAAGAAAATGTTGTTATCGACATGTCTAGTCCCAATATCGCTAAGCCATTCTCTATTGGCCACCTACGCTCAACTGTTATCGGAGATAGCTTGTCACATATTTTCCAAAAAATCGGTTATCAAACGGTCAAGGTCAATCATTTGGGAGACTGGGGTAAGCAGTTTGGGATGCTGATTGTAGCCTACAAAAAATGGGGCGACGAAGAAGCTGTAAAAGCTCATCCAATTGATGAACTTCTTAAACTCTATGTCCGCATCAACGCTGAAGCCGAAAATGACCCTAGCTTGGATGAAGAAGCACGCGAATGGTTCCGTAAACTTGAAAATGGAGATGAAGAAGCTCTCGCTCTTTGGCAATGGTTCCGTGATGAAAGTTTAGTGGAATTTAACCGCCTTTACAATGAATTGCAAGTCGAATTTGACAGCTACAATGGAGAAGCCTTCTACAACGATAAGATGGATGCAGTTGTAGACATTCTTTCTGAAAAAGGCCTTCTTGTTGAATCAGAAGGTGCCCAAGTTGTGAATCTTGAGAAATATGGAATTGAACATCCAGCCCTTATCAAGAAATCTGATGGTGCAACTCTCTATATCACACGTGACTTAGCTGCAGCTCTTTACCGTAAAAACGAATACCAATTTGCCAAATCTATCTACGTCGTTGGTCAAGAGCAATCCGCTCACTTTAAACAACTCAAAGCTGTCTTGAAAGAGATGGGCTACGACTGGAGTGAAGACATTACTCACGTTCCTTTTGGTTTGGTTACAAAAGAAGGGAAAAAACTCTCTACTCGTAAAGGAAATGTCATCTTGCTAGAGCCTACAGTTGCAGAGGCTGTTAGCCGTGCCAAGGCCCAAATCGAGGCTAAAAATCCTGAACTGGAAAACAAAGACCAGGTAGCGCATGCTGTTGGGGTAGGAGCCATTAAATTCTATGACCTCAAGACCGACCGTACAAATGGATATGACTTCGACCTAGAAGCTATGGTATCCTTCGAGGGGGAAACTGGACCTTATGTTCAATACGCCTACGCTCGTATCCAATCTATCTTGCGTAAAGCAGACTTCAAACCAGAAACAGCTGGCAACTATAGCTTGAATGATGCTGAAAGTTGGGAAATCGTCAAACTCATCCAAGACTTCCCACGTATTATCAACCGTGCGGCAGATAACTTTGAACCTTCTATCATTGCTAAATTTGCAATTAGCCTGGCTCAAGCCTTTAACAAATACTATGCACATACACGTATCCTAGACGAAAATCCTGAGCGCGACAGCCGTCTAGCCCTCAGCTACGCAACTGCAGTTGTTCTCAAAGAAGCCCTTCGCTTGCTTGGAGTAGAAGCGCCAGAGAAGATGTGATTCAGTACTAACAATTGGAACTAAAGTTCCTAATTGTTAGACGCTAGTCGCTTTTATGCGGACTAGCTAACTGCTTCACTAGTAAAGAAACATAAATATTATCGATTTATGTTTCTTTACGTCGTAATTAGAGATACTTGTCTAATCGCTTCACTAATTCACCAAACCAAATAGTATCAATTGGGTTTAGTTCATGTCGTAATCTTTTAATTACTTGATTGTTAAGTAATCTAAGTAACTAAGACCAAATCCTATACGGGCTTTGGCTAGGCGCTTCACTAGTTTTAGGACATAAATGTGATCGATTTATGTTCCAAAACGTCGTAATCTTAAAATTATTGAAACTAAAGTTCCTAATTGTTAGACGCTAGCCGCTTATATGCGGACTAGCTAACTGCTTCACTAGTCATGGTTTCTAAATATAATCGATTTAGAAACCATGACGTCGTAACCAGAGATACTTGCCTAAACACTTTACTAATTCACCAAACTAAATAATATCGATTTGGTTTGTTTCATGTCGTAATCTTTTAATTACTTGATTGTTAAGCAATCTAAGTAACTAACGCCAAAATCCTATACGGATTTTGGTTTAGAGGTCTATCAAAAATCTTATCAAGTTTTGCTGACTTGTTCTGCTATTTTAGGTCCACTAAATCGATTTATTCACTACTATTTTTTATCATACAGGGAGATTTCCTATGAGCCAATATGCTTATGTCCTCGTTGTAATTAGCTTGGTGTTCCTTTTTCTGCTCAATAAGTACGAAAAAGAACGACTTCAAAGACTCTACCAAGAACAACTTTTGAAGGATGAAACATTTAGAGCTGACATCAAAGAGAAAATTCACACGACTGAAAATATCAATGATGTCATTACTTACATCAATAAAACTTATCATCTGGGAATGTTGCTATCAAAAGACATTACAGATCAATTGAAATAAACCTAGCTATTCTTTAAGAAATATGAAAACCGAGACTAAGAGTTTATTACTTATGCTCGGTTTTTAGTATGTTCAATTGAAACAAGTGTTGAAAACTTGTTGTAGCAATTCTAATATAGGAATGTATTGACTTCCAAAAATATCATTTACAAATATTTTTAAAGAAATCAAACTTCCTATATTTACTATTCTTATAGACTGTTAAATCAACATCCTCTACAACTTCTTTCACATCTATATTGACATCATAGGGCAAAGAAAGAAAATCTAAATTATAAAACTTTGTACTCATCTCTTTTAAAATAAGAAGGTCTAACAAGTAGTCCTCCACTCTAATTTCAACTTGAATTGTCTTAGACATGAAATTTTTTAGAATCATAAAGTCCTTTACTTGCTTTCTTTTAGGACTGATATACTCAAATCTTTTTCGTTCAAAAATAATTTTCTCCAAATGTTACACCATTTCAATAATATAATTTTCTAAATAACTGCAGAAGCAATTCTTCTTTTTAATGCAGGCTTCATTAAAATTTCCCTTGTTTAATTCTTCCAAAAATTTTTGAAATAGTGCAAATAAAAGCTCCTAGTAAAAATTCCTGTAGGAAAAATCCAAAATAAGTTCCTAACTGTAAATTTCTATTGAATGTAAATACGGAAGTTTCAGATTGAATCGTATTTTGTTCTATAAGCGTCATAGGAGTAACTCTGAAAATTCCAAACATCATTAAGGCATAGATCATTCCAAAAATAATTAATAACACCCAGCTGTGCTTACTTCTAGAAGAAATACTTCCCGATAACAAAGCTAATAATATTGATGGTATAATTTGTACAAACAGCATAAATTGAAAAAGATTAAAATTATCTAGTGTAAAAAAACATATTGTAAATTCCACAATTAGCAATAGAGAAAATACTCCATCTATTTTTGTAAATTTCATTTTACCTCCTTTAAATTCACATCCATCATTACCTTAGACCCTCAATAACATTTTTATTTGCTGCAACCATTGCAGGCATAATACTAAATACAATTCCAAATACGCCCGTTGTGAATAGAGTAATCAAAATATGATCCAGAGTTAATGTCGTAACAAAACCACTCATGTTCATTAAAACAACAAATAATGTCGCTACTCCAATACCAGTTATAGCTCCCAGAAGCGATAAAAGAATCCCCTCCATCATATATGATTGATAAATATCAGATTTTTTAGCTCCCAAAGCTCGACGAATGGCTATCTCCTTACTACGTTCGCTAACAGAAGACAACATAGCATTCATAACCCCAAAACCAGCTACAAAAATTGAAATACTTGATAAAAGTGCAATGAAATTTAATATTGTAGTAGCTTGGGCCTTTGTTTCCTCATATACCCTTCTATTATCTATATATCCATAAGTTCCTTCCTTGCGGAATATTCCATAAGTATCTAAAGCAGATAAAGCCTTATTAATATTCTCCAACTGATTAGTTTCTACTACTAACTCATCAAAATATTCCCTTCCTCCTAAAAGTAACTCTTTGATTTCATTGGTAACCAATAAAGAAGGTAATCTTTCATTAACAGCTGATCCATAATATATTGCCTGAATTGGATATTCTTTTCCAGATATATTGATAGTCTCTCCTAAAAAAGTTTCAATATTTTCCTTTCGAGTCAATAACATGAAAGCCTTATCACTAATAGCGACACCTCCATCTAGTTCCTCTAATGCTCTTCCTTTTAATAAAGCAGGCACAACTAAACCATTCTTATTCAAATCGCCTAATGTTCGAAAACTAAGATTCTGCTTAGAATCATTAAAATACGTTTCAGCATACAAAGCATAAGAACTGGAAGAAAGTCTTGCAGGTTTTCCAATAGTTTGCTCAACCAATTGTTTATCTTCCTGTGTAAACCCTCTAATATCCAACATATTCTGAGGAGTATAAGTCATTGTTGCTGTGTCTTCTTCTATCTTTAAATCATTACCTAATGTAGAAGTTGTATAGGAAGAACTTGATAGTATTACTAATAAAACAAATGTTGCCACTGTGATGGCTAAGGATGTCAGAATACTTTGTCTTTTATTCCTCTTTAACAGCTTTAGAGTATCTATTAACAGCTTTTTAAACTTCATGTAATCCTTCTCCTTCAGATGTTAGATACCCATTTTTCATTCGATACCTTGTTCTACAATGACTGGCAACAAACTCATCGTGAGTTACTACAATAATTGTCGTTCCAGAATGATTCAAATTTTGTAGAATTTGCAATATCTCATTCCTATTTTTCTCATCTAATGCACCTGTAGGTTCATCCGCTATAAGAAATCTAGGTTTATGAGCAAGAGCCCTAATTAAAGCAACTCGTTGCTTCTGTCCGCCTGATAAATGACTTGGGTACTCATTCATCTTATCTATAAGCCCTAAGTCTTGTAATAAACTATCAATGTATTCTATATCTGGCTGTTGGTCAGAATATAGGAATGATAATAAAATATTTTCTTTAACAGTATATTCATCAATAAGATGAAATTGTTGAAAAACAAATCCAATATCACGATTACGGTAACTTGCTTGTTGATTTTCATTTAACTTCTCAATACTTTTTCCGTCTAATATATATTCTCCTTCAAATTCAGAATCAATCAGTCCCAAAATATTGATAAATGTCGATTTGCCCGAACCTGATGGTCCCATTATCGATACAAATGCTCCTTCAACTACCTTAAAATTTATTTCTCTTAAGACATTATTTTTTAGCGTCCCTTGTCCGTAACTTTTGCTAATATTTTTTAGTTCTAACATAGACCTTCCTATTCTATCTTTATTATTTATAAATCCAAAAAATGGCAACAACTAGCACTAACATATTTTCTCTCCTTATTTTTTCTACAGGATTATTATACTTCTATGTTACACATTCGCCAAGGTCATAAATGTCACTAATTTTAACAACTTATCCACTAATGAGTACTCAATTAGTATAAAAAGAAACTAGATACGAACTCAATCTAAGGGAAAAACATAATAACTCTTTAAATGATAAAACGCATAATATCAAGTTTTTAAACACCTGATATCATGCGTTTTTATGATTTCGAAAACTTTCTCTCGGTCTTTTTAACTAATGATATTTTTGTCACTTTTTTATTTTCTAATGTTTATTTTTAAAAAAATCCTGGAGGTCATGTTGCCATTGTTTTTCTAGCTGTTCTATCAAATGACGATTATCAATCATTCTAGCAAATATTTTTGCTTCTTGAAAATAATTTTCAGCTACTGGATAATCTTTTTTTACAAATAATGAATAGCGCCACTCCCATAGTCGAATAATTGGTTTTTTCTGATAGTCGTATGACTTTGAGGTAATTTCATTTAATTTATAGAGAATATCTTCAAATTGACTGTAATTAGCAATTTTTTCAAATATTCCTAACAACAAAAGTAATGAATCTCTGATTAGAAATGAATATTCAATATCAAACATCTCAACTTGTTGTAAAATTTTATCAGCTATTACTAAGAAAGTATTCACTTCAATCTCATCTATTATCGTATCTTGGTGTACTAATCTTACCAAAAATAGCTTTATGATTAAAATATCGTTAACTTCATATTTTGATTTCAACAAAATGTGATCGAAATACTCTTGTAAAATCATTCCTAAATTGCTATCATCATTCCACCAACCAAAGTCATCATATGCTTGTAAAACATCTATGATAAATCTTTCTTCCTCAGGTAGCCTATCATAATACTCTTCAAAAATCTTATCAAAAACACTCTCTTTCTTTTGGGCGATAGTTTCATCTTCGTATGTAGGAGTCCTCATCAAGAAATACTTCAATTCTAGGTATTCCTTATCCAACTCTATATAACTTGGCATCAACTTGTAATCTTCAACTCCCAAACGCTCAGCGATATATTTTAACTTTGTTAGTGTTGGTCTGGATTCTCCATTTTCAATTCTAATTAATTGACGGATACTTAATTCAGACTCATCACCACAAAATTCTGAACGACTGATTTTTTTAGCCAAACGTAATCTTTTAATTTTTTCGCCAAACTCTCGCAACCTACAAGAACCTCCTGAGTTGTTTACCTCTATTATAGCATATACTGAATCAAACTATCTATCAGATTTCTTCTCACTTTAACTAAAGACTAAGACTTTAATACTTCGTCTCGGTTTTTATATATTTTTCAAGTCACAAAGCCACCACTCCCCCAGCAATGCAAGTGCAAAATCCCCTAGAATATGATAGAATAAGAGAAAGAACTCTATCAAGGAGGAAATCATGGAAAAACAAACCATCGCCGTCTTGGGGCCTGGTTCTTGGGGAACTGCCCTTTCACAAGTCTTAAATGACAATGGACACGAGGTACGTATTTGGGGAAATCTTCCCGAGCAAATCAATGAAATTAATACACACCATACTAATAAGCACTACTTTAAAGATGTCATCCTAGACGAAAATATCATTGCCTACACCGACTTAGCAGAGGCCTTGAAAGATGTAGATGCGATTTTGTTTGTTGTCCCAACAAAAGTGACACGACTTGTCGCCCAGCAAGTTGCACAAACCTTGGATCATAAGGCTATCATCATGCACGCATCAAAGGGATTAGAACCTGATAGCCATAAACGATTATCAACCATCCTTGAAGAAGAAATTCCTGAACATCTCCGCAGTGATATTGTCGTTGTTTCAGGTCCTAGTCATGCGGAAGAGACCATTGTGCGTGACCTGACTTTAATCACTGCTGCTTCTAAAGATTTACAAACAGCTCAATACGTTCAAGAACTCTTTAGTAATCACTACTTCCGACTTTATACCAATACGGATGTTATTGGAGTTGAAACCGCTGGTGCTCTTAAAAACATTATCGCTGTCGGTGCTGGAGCTTTACATGGTTTAGGATTTGGTGACAATGCCAAGGCAGCCATCATCGCTCGAGGCTTGGCAGAAATTACCCGCCTAGGGGTAGCACTCGGAGCCAGTCCATTGACCTATAGTGGCTTGTCTGGTGTAGGAGATTTGATCGTAACGGGAACCTCCATCCACTCTCGTAACTGGAGAGCTGGAGATGCCCTTGGTCGTGGAGAATCCCTAGCTGATATCGAAGCCAATATGGGCATGGTGATTGAAGGAATTTCAACGACCCGAGCAGCCTATGAACTAGCCCAAGAACTTGGAGTTTATATGCCCATTACACAGGCCATTTACCAAGTTATCTACCACGGAACCAATATCAAAGATGCCATTTATGATATCATGAACAATGAATTTAAAGCAGAAAATGAGTGGTCTTAACCCTCTAAAGAAAGGATTCTTATGACATCAAAAGTTAGAAAGGCAGTCATCCCTGCTGCTGGACTAGGAACTCGATTTTTACCAGCAACCAAGGCACTTGCCAAAGAAATGTTGCCAATTGTAGACAAACCAACTATCCAGTTTATCGTGGAAGAGGCTCTCAAATCAGGTATTGAAGATATTCTGGTTGTCACTGGTAAATCAAAACGTTCTATTGAGGACCACTTTGACTCAAACTTTGAGCTTGAATACAACCTTAAGGAAAAAGGCAAAACGGATTTGTTAAAATTGGTAGATGAAGCAACTGGTATGCGACTTCATTTCATCCGCCAAACTCACCCTCGTGGTCTTGGAGACGCTGTCTTACAAGCCAAAGCTTTTGTAGGAAATGAACCCTTCGTTGTTATGCTGGGTGATGACCTTATGGACATTACAGACGAGAATGCCGTTCCTTTGACAAAACAACTGATGAATGATTACGAGCGGACACACGCATCAACCATTGCTGTCATGCCCGTACCACACGAAGACGTTTCATCATACGGAGTCATTGCTCCTCAAGGCGAAGGAATCAATGGACTCTATAGCGTTGAAACTTTCGTTGAAAAACCAGCTCCCGAAGATGCTCCAAGTGATTTGGCAATCATCGGTCGCTATCTTCTCACACCAGAAATTTTTGATATTCTTGAAAAGCAAGCTCCAGGCGCTGGAAATGAAATCCAGCTTACCGACGCTATTGATACCCTTAATAAAACACAACGTGTTTTCGCCCGTGAATTTACAGGAGCTCGTTACGACGTTGGAGATAAATTCGGCTTTATGAAAACATCTATTGACTACGCCCTCAAGCACCCACAAGTCAAAGATGACTTGAAAGATTACCTCATCCAACTGGGAAAAGAATTGGCTGAGAAGGAATAATACTCTTTGAAAATCTCTTCAAACCACNNAAAGCAGTGCTTTGAGCAACCTGCTGCTAGTTTCCTAGTGTGCTTTTTGATTTTCATTGAGTATAAAATAAAAAGATAAGGTTCAAAAAATGCCTTATCTTTTTTCATTACACAAATTTTCTTTCAACTTCGTCACATTCCCATTCCCTTGTAGAGAAGTAAGACTACGAGTCCTACGAACAAGACTACCGCTCCTAATCTCTGGCTGGCACTATACATCCATCTTTCTCCTCGAACTGGAAAGATAATTGCTAGAAATGCTCCACCAACTGCTCCCCCGATATGGCCTGCTAGACTGATTCCTGGAATCAGAACACTTCCAATAATGTTAACCACAAAAAGGGTCAGATAAGACTGTCCTAGATGTTGGATATAGGGGTTGCGAGTGGCATAGCGAAGAATGATAATCGCGGAAAATAGCCCATAGAGAGAAGTCGAGGCTCCTGCTGCTAAGGATTTGGGACTAAATACAAAAACAAAGAGATTGCCCATCATTCCTGATAAGAGATAGAGAAAGAAAAACTGCTTGGAACCGAAAATTTCCTCTACTTGCCTACCAAGATAATAGAGCGAAAGCATATTAACAATGAAATGCTCCCACCCAATATGAACAAAAATGGCAGAGAAGAGACGCCAAATCTGCTCAGGAAAGAGGCGGATGGCAGGCCCATACATGGCTCCAAATCGAAATAGGCTGTCTGCCCTGTCAAAATTTCCTCCTGTAGTCACCAACATTAGTAAAAACACCAAGGCCGTCACTAAGAGAAAGAAACTCGTCACAGGGTAACGCCTATCAAAGATTTCTTTCATCAATCAGTACCTCCTGAACAGGAATATCATGCTTTTCAGAGCTAAAGTCCTCAATTTGACAAGGATAAACCGTACTCAAAGTATGACCAGAAAAATATTCCAGATAGCGGTCATAATAACCTCCGCCGTATCCAATACGATAGCCTTCCGTCGTAAAAGCCAGACCAGGAACATGAATCAAATCAATCTGAGAAGCATCCACTACTTCTAAATCTCCCTGTGGTTCCAGTAATCCAAAGGAAGTTTTTACCAACTGCTGCGGATCATAGACCACAAAGTCCATGCGCCCCTTGGGATAGGTTTTGGGTATCAGAACCCTCTTGCCATCCTTCAGAGCCTGCTCGATCAATCCCTGCGTTTGAAACTCATGAGGAAAAGAGAGATAGGTTGCGATGACCTTGGCTTCTTGGTAGAAGGGATGTTTCAAAAATTGATCCGTTAAAGCTTGATCCATAGCCTGTTTTTGCTCTCGAGGGATAGCCTTCATTTCTTGCAAAATTTTCTTGCGTAGTTCTGCTTTCATAGATAATTCCTCTACTCTGCTGCCTTCTTTTTCAGGAAACTAGAGACCGCATCCACCCCAATAGCTAAGGCTTCTTCCTTAGGATTCATCTGAGGGTGATGAAGGGCATAGGGACTATCTATACCAAGCCAGAACATAACGCCATCAACTTTTGAAAGGAGATAACCAAAGTCTTCACCTGTCATAGCAGGTTCGATATCAATCAACTCGATTCCGTCTTTTTCTTCAAAGAAGTCCATCAGTTCACGCGCCAAGGCTGGATTATTCTCAACAGGCAGGTAACCCCCTTGTTTGAGTTCCACTTCGACTTCCATATCAAAGGCAGCTGCAACACCTTCTGCAACTGTTTTGACCCTTTTTTGCACCAAGAGACTCATGTCCTGTGTCAAGGCCCGAATAGTTCCATGTAAAAAGGCTGTGTCTGTGATGACATTGTTTGTTGTTCCAGCCTGGAAAACTCCAAAGGTCACCACTGCTCCCTCGATTGGGTTAACATTGCGGCTGACAACTGACTGCACTTGGGTTACAAAGTAACTAGCCGCCACCAAGGCGTCATTGGCTTCATGCGGAAAGGCTGCGTGGCCACCTTTGCCTTTGAAACGGATTTTCACCTCACAAGTCCCTGCAAAAAGTGTATGAGTATTAGTCGCAATCTGACCAACCTTCAAATCTGGACGGACATGGAGACCATAAAACTGGTCTGGCAACCAATCTCCAAAAGCGCCACCCTCATACATGAGCATGCCACCAGCTTCATTTTCTTCAGCAGGCTGAAACAGAAAGAGCAGATTGTTCTTTGGTTGCTCCTCAAGGGCTCGCTCAAGACAGCCCAAGGCAATGGTCATGTGGAAATCATGTCCACAGGCGTGCATGCGACCTTGATGCTGGGAAGCGAAAGGAAGTCCTGTTTGTTCAACGATCGGCAGGCCATCAATATCTGTCCGCCAGCCAATGGTTCGCTCTGGCTGACTTCCCTGCAAATAGACCAAAATCCCTGTCCGCCAAGTTCGAACTTGGACAAAATCCTTGCCCGCAGTCAATTTCTCAATCACATCCAGCAAGTAAGCATGAGTCTTGAACTCCTCCAAGCCAATCTCTGGAATCTGGTGCAAATCTCGTCTAGTCTGAATCAAATCTAACATCTATCTATCCTCCGATATAGCAGAAAGAGGCTGGAAGAAGGGTTCCGCCTCTATTTTTCTTTTACAATTACAAGGTACGAAGCGCATCCTCTAGCGCTGTTTTTTGTTGGGTTTGGGCATCAATCTCTTTGATGATACGAGCTGGAACACCTGCTACCACCACGTTTTCTGGGACATCTTGGGTAACAATAGCTCCTGCTGCGACAACTGAACCACTACCGATTTGAACTCCTTCAATAACCACTGCATTGGCACCGATGAGAACATTGTCTCCAACGCGGACTGGTTCTGCGCTAGCTGGCTCAATCACACCTGCCAAAACTGCACCTGCACCAACGTGGCTGTTTTTCCCAACGATGGCACGGCCACCAAGGATGGCACCCATATCAATCATGGTTCCTGCACCGATTTCAGCACCGATATTGATAACCGCTCCCATCATGATAACAGCACTGTCACCAATTTCAACCTGATCACGGATAATCGCACCTGGCTCGATACGAGCATTGATAGCACGTTTATCTAGCAAAGGAACTGCAGAATTGCGAGCATCTTGCTCAACAACATAGTCTTGATTTTCTACCAAGCCATCGAGAAGCGGAGCCACATCTTTCCAGTCTCCAAATAAGACATTCCCTAGTTTAACAACAGAGCTAGGTACAGCAGTTGCGAGTTGTCCCTCAAATGTTACTTTCACACTGGTTTTCTTTTCGGCATTGGCGATAAATTGGATAATTTCTTGAGCGTTCATTTTTGTAGCAGTCATAAGCGTCTCCTAGTTCATTTTAATGATACCTATTCTACCAAAAAAGGCCTCAAATTTGAAGCCTTTTTGTTTGTTTTTAGGTATGATTTTTAGGGATGTGAGATAAAACGTGCTGTCGGTAAAAGCAAGCCCCTACCGATACAACCTAAAAACACTCTTCACAACTATCTCCCCGTGTTTTATTGACTATTCTAGTATAGCACACTTTTAGAATTAAGAAAAGACTTTTTATTTACTTTCTTTCGCTTCTTCTATCGATAGGAAAATCATGGGTAAAATAATCAGCGCCATAGCTAGAAGAAGGGACCAATCCACTACCAATCCTAAAAATAAAACACTCAAAAGGGCAGAAGAGAGAGGTTCACTGGCACTGATAACGGAAACCACCAAAGGAGAAACCAAGGAAACAGCCTTCATGGAAATAAAAAAGGCAAAAGCCGTCCCAAAGAAAGCGATAATGAGACAAATCAAGATACTCCAAATATCAAGAGTAAAGGAAAACTGATAAACTGGTGAGAGAACATTGCTAAATAAACCTGCTAAAATCATACCCCACCCAACCGTGGGTACAAAACCATAGCGCTTCGCAAAAGGTTGAGGCAAGATAACATTAAACATAACCCCCATGGCACTCAGCAAACCTGTTATAAGGGCTAGTGGCGTCATGGATAATTGAGAGAGATCTCCCTTTGTCGCCATCAGGCAAACACCCAACATGGCAACCAAAACGTAAAAAATAGCACTTTTGGACGCTCGTTTTTGATAAACCAAGCGATTGTAAAAGAGGATAAAGACAGGACTGATAAACTGTAAAATAGTTGCTGTCGCTGCATTTGAGTATTCTACACAGAGATAGAAAAAATACTGAACTGAAAAAATCCCCAAAATAGCATAGGCTAAAAAGGGCAGGTAATTTTTCTTATCTCGCCAAATATCTAGCACTTGCGATTTTAATTGCATTGCAGACCAAATGAGCACAAGACTCCCTGCCAGTGTCAAACGCATAGAGGTAATCCAGCCAGAGGACACTTGATAATGAGTAAAGAAATATTCTCCTAAAATTCCACAAATTCCCCAGATTAAGCCGGATAAGAGCGAATAAATGGTTCCTTTAACAATCTTTTTCTGATACTGATTCATACCTTTATTGTAACACGAAAGGAAAAAAGAAAAAAGTGGCAATCCATTGATTAGCCACTTCATTTAGCACAGTTTATAGAACTTATCGTCTCGTCCTTGAAGAAGAAGGTCGTGTAGTACTTGAGTTACTGCTATCGCTAGAACTACTACTTGAACTGCTGGAGCTTGATGGAGTTGGTAGACTCCCCACGATGCTAGACCAAGCATTCTGATAATCCGCATCACTTCCACCAATAGCAAAGCGATAACTTGTCGCTGGCGCCCCTGCCTTATTAGCCCAATAGCTGGTAACAGTCGAACCTGTAACATCTACCTCTTTTCCTTCAACAGAAACCTTCCCTGGTTTTTGACCTGTTGATTTCAAGACTTCGGATTTTACGACACTAGGATCTAAGGCGAAGCGCTCGTTCCCCCAAATGCTTGGGGAGGCTTGCTGAATCGCATTTACCAGATGAGCCATGTAATTAGAGTTATTAGAATAACCTGCTCTACGTGACAATGAATGATTATCATCATGCCCAATCCAGCCACCTAGGGTTAATCTAGGTGTCGAAAGCATGAGCCACATATTTTCGTCTTGGTTGGTTGTACCAGTCTTCCCAATCCAATCTGCATTAGCCAGAGTAGGATTTAAAGAAGTCAGATTCGTCTTGAAGGTTGTTGTCACACGAGAGGATAGAACTTCTCGCAGCAAGCCCTGCATAATCGTCGCAGTAGCTTTTGAATAGACTTGAACCGGTTTATCCTGATACTCATACACCACTCTACCATCTGCTGCTTCAATCTTTGAAATCACATGCTTCTGATGATAAACTCCATTATTAGCTAAGGTCTGATAGCCATTGGTATGCTGGGCAACTGTGACTTCAATACCACCACCCATTGGCAGGCTCTCAATACCGTACTCAGGAATCTCGTAGCCCATCTTTTCCATATAACCTTTCACATCAATACCCTTTTCACGGAGCATACGATAGGTCCAGTAAGCAGGGATATTCCATGAATAGTTCAGAGCTTCTCCCAAGGTCATCATTCCTGTTCCCTTGCTATTACCATACATAATCGGATTGCCATTGGCAAAGTTTGTTGGATAGTTAGATAGAATCGTTTCGCTTCCCATCAAGCCCTGATCAATAGCAATTCCATAGGCCAGTAAAGGCTTGGTAGTAGAAGCTGGCGAACGTTTGGTATCAAAGGCATGATTATTTTGATTTTCTTGATAATTACGACCACCTACAAAGCCTAGAATAGCACCTGTGTGGTTGTCCATCAGGACATTCCCTACTTCTACACGACCTGTTCCATCGTCTAAAAGATAGCCATAGTCAGCAACCGCACTTTGCATGGCAGAATGAATTTTCTGGTCTATGGTAGTAGTAATTTTATAACCACCATTTTCAATCTCCTTGGCTGCCAAATCACGATAAAACTTCTGAGTTGCCTCATTTTTCAACTCCTTAGCGGAGACATTGTCTCTCTGAGCTAGATAATCATACATACGTTCTTGAGCTTCTGCCAAGGCTGTAAAGTATAAATAATCTCGTGAAATTCCTGCAACCGTGCCCGATGGTAAAAAGTCCTGTTTAAGGTCATAATCCTTGTATTGAGAATACTCGTCCTTGCTTAAGGCACCTGTACGATACATACTGTAAAGAACTGCCTTAGCCCGTCTTAAGCCAATTTCTAGGTCTTCATCACTCTTCAACTCCCCAGTATTTTCATAAGGAGAGTAGGTAATGGGACTCTGTGGAAGTCCTGCTAAAAATGCTGCTTGAGGAACCGTCAACTGACTGGCATCTACACCGAAAATCCCCTCAGCTGCCTGCTGAGCTCCTGCAATATTCTGCCCCTTATTATTTCGGCCAAAGGGAGCCACATTGAGATAGGTCGTTAAAATCTCGTCTTTATTCATGGCGCGTTCCAAGGCAAGAGCATCCACAATCTCTGTCGCCTTACGAGCCAAGGTCGGCGCATCCCCAACCACCTGCTGTTTAATTAGTTGCTGGGTCAAGGTTGACCCCCCACTAGAGGAACCCAAACCTACAAATTTCCCCAAGGTCGCACGAATCACCGCCTTGGGTACTACACCCTTATGTTCTTTGAAGTGTTCATCTTCCGTCGCAATGATAGCCTTCTTCAGATTTTCCGAAATTTGCTCAGATGAGATAGAAGTGCGCAACAAATCACTCTCTATGGAAGCAATCACCGTCCCGTCCGAATAGGTAATCTCTGAAATAGAAGAAATATCCTTGACCTGATGTACCAATTCTTCTGTCTGAGGCACCCGCACCTTGTCAAATAAGGCCACTCCGTACCCCAAAGCAATCCCAGCTCCCAAAATTCCTCCTAGAAAACCAAGCACAAAGAGTAAGTTAAATAGGGCTTTTATACTCAGTAAAATAGCTGGAAAAATGGCTGGCTTCTCTAAGGATTTAGATTTTTGGACACTTGAACCTTTCTTGCCAGGGCTAGCTGATTTTTTATTTTTTTGTTTTTGCTGGAAAAATTCCAGCATTTTTCGTTTTAATTCATTTAATTGATTTTGCATGGATTTCCTCACTCTATCTATTATACCACAAAAGGGAAACTTTCAATAAAATAGCCACTTTCTTCCCTATTCTGCTAGGCTATTGCCCAAGTTTGTGATACAATAGGTAGAAACAATAATTTTAAAAAGGAGAAAAGACACATGCACATTTTTGATGAGCTAAAAGAGCGTGGTTTGATTTTTCAAACGACTGATGAAGAAGCTTTGCGTAAAGCCCTAGAAGAAGGTCAAGTTTCTTATTATACTGGCTATGATCCAACTGCTGACAGCCTTCACCTAGGCCACCTTGTCGCAATCTTGACAAGTCGTCGCTTGCAACTAGCAGGTCACAAACCTTATGCGCTCGTTGGCGGTGCTACAGGTCTCATCGGAGATCCGTCCTTCAAAGATGCTGAACGTAGTCTCCAAACAAAAGACACAGTAGATGGCTGGGTCAAGTCTATCCAAGGGCAACTTTCTCGTTTTCTTGACTTTGAAAATGGTGAAAATAAAGCTGTCATGGTCAACAACTACGACTGGTTTGGCAGCATCAGCTTCATTGACTTCCTCCGTGATATCGGAAAATACTTCACTGTCAACTACATGATGAGCAAGGAATCTGTGAAAAAACGAATTGAAACAGGAATTTCTTACACTGAGTTCGCTTACCAAATCATGCAAGGTTACGACTTCTTCGTTCTTAACCAAGACCACAACGTAACGCTTCAAATCGGTGGTTCTGACCAGTGGGGAAATATGACAGCTGGTACCGAATTGCTTCGTCGTAAAGCTGACAAGACTGGCCACGTAATCACAGTACCGCTTATCACAGATGCAACTGGTAAGAAATTTGGTAAATCAGAAGGAAATGCCGTCTGGCTTAATCCTGAAAAGACTTCTCCATACGAAATGTACCAATTTTGGATGAACGTTATGGACGCAGACGCTGTTCGCTTCTTGAAGATTTTTACTTTCTTGTCACTTGATGAGATTGAAGACATCCGTAAACAATTTGAAGCAGCTCCACACGAACGCTTGGCACAAAAAGTCTTGGCTCGTGAAGTCGTTACACTTGTTCACGGAGAAGAAGCTTACAAAGAAGCCCTCAACATCACTGAGCAACTCTTTGCAGGAAACATCAAAAACCTTTCTGTCAAAGAGCTCAAACAAGGACTTCGTGGTGTGCCAAACTACCAAGTACAAGTAGATGAAAATCACAATATCGTGGAACTGCTCGTGTCATCTGGTGTGGTTAACTCAAAACGTCAAGCCCGTGAAGATGTCCAAAACGGAGCTATCTACGTAAACGGCGACCGTATCCAAGACCTTGACTATGTCTTGAACGACGCAGATAAGCTTGAGAACGAACTGACTGTTATCCGTCGCGGGAAGAAAAAATACTTTGTACTGACTTACTAAACTGTTCAACATTTACCTATAGAAAAAAGGAGTTGCCCTCGAGAAAGGTAACTCCTTTTTGTTGTTGATAATCACATCTATCTAGCCTTAATAGACAGGCTACGCAGGACTATGCGTAAGGTTGTTAGATTATGTAAGATAGAGAGATTTGAAGGACTGAGCCAATTAAACAAGCCAAAGCCAATCAAACTACTATTTACGACAACGGTATCTTGAATATTCTTCTTGATGAGTGTTTGCAAAGATGATGATAGCCAATCCAACTCTTGGAAGAAATCCAAACGATTATCTAACAATAAGATATCGCTCATCTGCTTAGAAATATCTGCACTCTCATTCATCACCACACCGATATCTGATAGGGTTAGAGCAGCTGAGTCATTCAACCCATCCCCAACCATCAAAATAGTGTGACCTGCTTTCTGCAGTTCCTCTACTAACTCAAATTTCCCATCAGGTTTCAAGTCTGTATAGACCTGATCAAAGGGCAAATCTTTGACTAATTCCTCTGTTCTAACCAAGGTGTCCCCTGTTGCCAGAATCAATTTTTTCCCTTGTGCCTTAAGTTTCTCCAAGGCCGCTTTTGCTTCTTTTCTCAAAGGAGTATGAATGCAGAACATCCCAATCAATTCATTTTGATAAGCCAAGAATAAGAGATTGTAGTGACTCTTGTACTCTTCAATTAAAGCATTTTGCTCCGAACTGATATGAATCTGCTCATCCTGCATCAAGACATAATTCCCAATAAGAACTGGTTGGCCATCTATATGAGATTTGATCCCCTTGCTTGCGATATATTGGAGTTTCCCATGCATTTCCTCATGTTCAATTCCCTCTATCTCAGCTTGCTTGACGATGGCATTAGCAATAGGATGATAGATGTGCTCCTCAAGACAGGCACTGATTCTGAGAATATCTTCCTCACTATAGTCCCCAAAAGGTAACACCTTTTCAACTATAGGATAACTAGTTGTGATTGTTCCCGTCTTATCAAACAAGAAAGTATCAACTTCCAGATATTTCTCCAAAATATCCCCATCCTTAATCACCATTTCACGATTCAACCCCTCCTTGATAGCTGTCAAATAAGCTACAGGAGTAGAGATTTTCAAAGCGCAGGAGAAATCGACTAATAGAAAAGAAATAGCCTTAGAAAAAGAACCTGTTAATAGGTAAGTCAGCCCAGCCCCCAAGAAATTATATTTGACGACCTTGTCCGCCATCTTGATGAAATAGCGTTGTTTCGTTTTCTTGTTTTCTTCAGATTTCTTCATCAACTCAATCAGTTGTAAAATTCGGCTGTTCATCTGATTATCGGTTACACGAATGCGTAACTCTCCAGTTTCTAATACTGTATTTGCACAAACCAAATCAGACTCTCTTTTTTCAACTGGAAAACTCTCTCCCGTCAAGGAACTTTCGTTGACCATACCTAAACCTGAAACTACTTGTCCATCAAATAAAATTTCATTTCCTTGAGATAGGACCAAGACATCTCCTATTTGAACATCGGAACTCTTGATACTAACGACCGTATCGCCCTGCACTAAGAATACATCACTTTCTTTTGAAAGAAGACTCTGTTCTAAATCTGTTGCAGTTTTTTTCAAGGACCACTGATCTAAATGATTCCCCAAATCAAGCATAAACATGATATTGCTAGCCGTCTTGGATTGGTTCATAAACAAGGACAATAAAATCGCCGAACAGTCCAAGACCTCCATCGTTAGTTCCTTACGCGCTAGTGTTTGATAGGCTTCTCTAATATAACCCAAAGCCTGATAACAAGTCCATATATAGCGAATAGGATACGGCACAAAACTACGAAAAAGTATACGCTTAATCGCTGCACCTGAAACAATAGAATAAGCACTCTCTTCTCTACGAATGGGAAGAGTCATCAACTCAGAAACTTTCCCTTTATCAATTCTTTTTAAAAAGGCTTCTGCATTATCTAATACAGAAAAGCCTTCTTTTATACGTAGAGTAAAGTGCTGTTGATCCATGTAAAACTGGATAGACTCAATCACCTTTTCATCTCTCGCCAAGGAACGAAGATAGTCTTGAATATCCAAGGTGAGTGAAAAAGAAGATGATAGTCGGATATGTTGGTATCCTCTATGTAGCACTTTAAAAGACATATTATTCTCCTATAAGGCTATCTAATTGCTCTTCTTTTTTCTCTTGCTCGTACAAATATTTGGCATCTTGCAAGACATCGTCTCCATGTTGTTTCACAACAGAAACAGATGCGTCTAGCCCGTCTTTCAACTTGTAAGCCTTAGCCAAGGCTTTAGAATAACCTTTTTTAGCTTCCTTACTTGCTAAGATTTTCAAACCAAGGGTACCAAATGCGACACCACCTAAAAAGAGTGATGATTTTTTCGCAACTTTTGCAACGGTTAATACTTCTTTTAACATACTTATTTCCTCCTTATCATTATTATATAGCATTTTGGATATAAAAGCAATTTAATTTTGGCACTTTGAAAAGTAATGATACTACTATTTAATTTTATTACAAATCATCCTAAAGTTGCTTTCATTTGCCTCTTTTGATACACTTAAACTATGAATACAAATCTCAAACCTAAACTTCAGCGTTTTGCTTCTGCGACTGCCTTCGCCTGTCCTATCTGCCAAGAAAATCTGACTCTGGTAGAGAGCAGTCTCAAATGCTGCAACCGTCATTCTTTCGACTTGGCAAAATTTGGCTATATCAATCTGGCACCTCAAATCAAGCAATCTGCCAACTACGACAAAGAAAACTTCCAAAACCGTCAACAAATCCTAGAAGCCGGCTTTTACCACGCTATCTTAGAGACTGTATCTGACTTGTTAGCAAATTCAGACACTAGCACCACAGTCTTAGATATCGGTTGTGGCGAGGGATTCTATTCTCGCAAACTCCAAGAAAATCATCCTGACAAAACCTTCTATGCCTTTGATATTTCCAAAGATTCCGTCCAAATCGCTGCTAAAAGTGAACCCAACTGGGCAGTCAATTGGTTTGTAGGCGACTTGGCACGACTTCCTATAAAAGACGCCAGCATGGATATCCTGCTTGATATCTTCTCACCTGCAAACTATGGAGAATTTCGTCGCGTTTTATCTAAAGACGGTATCTTGATCAAGGTCATCCCAACCGAAAATCACCTCAAGGAAATCCGTCAAAGGGTACAGGACCAGCTGACAAACAAGGACTATTCCAACCAAGATATTAAAAATCATTTCCAAGAACACTTTACCATCCTATCTAGCCAAACGGCCTCTCTGACTAAGACTATCACAGCAGATCAGCTCCAAGCACTACTCAGTATGACTCCTCTTCTCTTTCGTGTCGACCAGAGCAAGATTGACTGGAGCCAACTGACAGAGATTACCATAGAAGCAGAGATTTTGGTTGGGAAAGCATTCTAAACTAGACTTCGCAAAAGTAGAAAACTTACTGAGAATCTTCAATATTACGAAAACGCATAAGAACAGGGGGTCAAGACCTTAATCTTATGCGTTTTGTTATGCAAAAATCACTGGAGTTTCTATACACATTAAGTGGAAATCTTTGAAACCAATTCTTTTAATAACCATTGAACACCATATAGTACATTTACCCCAAATATGATATAGGCCGTATAAATCAAGTATTTCGATTTTTCCCGCCTCAAAGAATAGATCTTGTACAAAATAGATAAATTTAAAATAATAAATAATAGAGACAAAATCTTCCTCCAAAATAAATCCTAAAAGTACACAGTCAAGCATAGTTCTAATCTTTATTTTCGATTCGAAATTACAAACTTATCAATGAACAATAAGTGATATAAGGCCAGTACCAGACCCCAAACGCTACCACGAAAAGAGAATTCTTGATGATTGAGAGGAAACAAATCATGGTTACCAATATAGAGGCAGGTCAAAATGATAAATACAATCCAAAATAAATCAGTCCATTTATATTTTGAAAAATATTTTTTCCACATAAAAACACCTTCTTTCCTACAATCATATTATAACAATTTATGTAAGCGAATACAAGAGATATGAGGTAATCAACTACGAAGAAATATAAGGCTGAAGACAGTAAAAACCAGCATTTTAAGCCTTCACTGTATCTATAATTTCCCTATTTTTAGACAGGATTGACTAAAATCCACAACATTTAAAAAAGCGAATTTCAATCGAAACTCGCTTTTTTACAAAATGTATTAGTATAAATTTGTATCTTAGTTCAAGTGCCAGATGTCTTCGTTATACTGAGCGATTGTACGGTCAGATGAGAAGAATCCTGCTTTAGAAATGTTAACGATAACTTTATCCAACCATGCGTCACGGTCTTCGTAGTCAGCCAACATTTGCTCTTTAACCTTGATGTAGTCTTCCAAGTCAAGAAGAGTCATGAACCAGTCTTTGTTGATCAATTCATTGTAAAGACGTTCCAAGCGCTCTTTGTTTCCAGCTGCAAGAACTGCATCGCTAACGATGAAGTCAACCAATGGTTTGATAGCTTCACGAGCGTAGAATTCGCTTGATTTGTAAGCTGCTTTTGCGTAAAGGTCGATAACAGTTTCTGAATCTTCACCGAAGATGTAGATGTTTTCATCTCCAACCAACTCAGCGATTTCCACGTTAGCACCGTCCATAGTACCAAGAGTCAAAGCTCCGTTCAACATGAATTTCATGTTACCAGTACCTGAAGCTTCTTTAGAAGCAAGTGAGATTTGTTCTGAAATATCACATGCTGGGATAAGGAAGCTTGCTGCAGTAACGTTGTAGTTTTCAACCATAACTACTTGCAAGTGTGGAGCTACTGCTGGATCGTTAGCAATCACTTCTGACATGCAAAGGATCAAGTGGATGATATCTTGAGCAATTGTGTAGGCTGGAGCTGCTTTACCACCAAAGAAGATTGTGATTGGACGAGCAGGGATGTTACCAGCTTTGATGTCAAGGTATTTGTGGATCACGTACAAGGCGTTCATTTGTTGGCGTTTGTACTCGTGAAGGCGTTTGATTTGGATATCAAAGATAGAGTTTGGATTGATTTCCACACCTTGGTGTTCTTTCAAGTGACGAGCCAATTTACGTTTGTTGTGAGCCTTGATGCTTTCCAATTTTTCTTTGACAGCTGCTTTGTCTTCATAAGACAAAAGTTTTTCAAGCTCATCTGCTTCATGGTGCCAACCATCTCCAAGAATCTCATCCAAGTAGTGAGACAATCTTGGGTTAGCATGCATGAGCCAACGACGGAAAGTGATACCGTTTGTTTTGTTGTTGAATTTTTCTGGGTAAAGGTCGTAGAAGGCTTTCAACTCAGAATTTTTCAAGATTTCAGTGTGGAGTGCCGCTACCCCGTTAACACTGTATCCGTAGTGGATATCCATGTGAGCCATGTGAACACGTTCGCTCTCATCGATAATTTGAACAGCTGGATCTTTGTATTCTGCTTTCACGCGACGGTCCAATTCTTTAATGATTGGTACCAAGTGAGGAACCACTTCTTGCAAGAATTCAAGAGGCCATTTTTCAAGGGCTTCAGCAAGGATTGTGTGGTTAGTGTAGGCAGTCATACTACGAACGATTGAGATTGCTTCGTCAAGCTCGATACCACGTGCAGTCAAAAGACGGATCAATTCAGGAATCACCATTGATGGGTGAGTATCGTTGATTTGCACAACTGCGTAGTCAGCAAGGTCATGCAAGTTGCTTCCTTTTTCGATTGCTTCGTCGATGATCAATTGCGCACCGTTTGAAACCATGAAGTATTGTTGGAAGATACGGAGCAATTCACCTTGACGGTCACTATCATCTGGGTAAAGGAATAGAGTCAAGTTACGAGCGATATCTGTCTTGTCAAAGCTGATACCGTCTTTAATAATAGAAGAATCAACTGAATCCAAGTCAAACAAACGCAAGCGGTTCTTCGTTTCTGTCTTGTAACCAGGAACATCAATATCATAAAGAGTTGATGTCAAAGTAAAGTCTGCAAATGGCACTTGGTAGCTACGGCTTGAGCGAACCAACCAGTTTTGCTCTGTCAACCATGCATTTGGAATTGTTTCTTGTTGGTTGTTTTTAAGAACTTGTTGGAAAAGACCAAAGTGGTAGTTAAGACCAACACCGTCACCATTCAAACCAAGAGTAGCAATTGAGTCGATAAAGCAGGCAGCCAAACGTCCCAAACCACCATTACCAAGAGATGGTTCCAATTCAACTTCTTCGACTTCGATCAAGTCTTTACCTGCAGCAGCAAGTTCTTTTTTGACATCGTCGTAAAGACCAAGGTTGATCAAGTTGTTTGACAAGAGTTTACCAATCAAGAACTCAGCTGAGATGTAGTAAACTTTTTTCTTACCAGTGTTGACTGGTTTTTGGCTACTTGCAAGCTTGCTGTAGTTAAGAAGAGCAAGGTAAAGCTCTTCATTGCTACATTCTGCAATGGTTTTATTGTAACGATTTTGTACAAATTCTTGTAGTGATAACATGTTTAAGATGTCTCCTGATATTGTATTATTTCTTTAATTCTACCAAATTTTCATTAATTCGGCGATAGATTGTTGTCAAGTCAAGCAAACCTTCCTCGACAGCTGGTGTCAATTGTTCTTCAGTCATACGCCAAGACCAGTTTCCACCAAGGGTAGATGGGAAGTTCATACGAGCTGTCTCATCCAATTCTAGCAAATCTTGCATAGTTGCAATTGCCATGAAACTAACTGATGAAAAGACTGTACGAAGCATAGCGTGTGGAACTGTTTCGTATTCTTTACGGTTAGTATAGCGAGCCATGTACTCACGAGTCGCATCATCAATCTCGTTACGGTACCAACCAAGGACCGTATTGTTATCGTGTGTTCCTGTATACATAACTGAGTTAGCAGGTGCCAAGTGTGGGCTATCAATGCTTTCATCTTCTGGGTTGAAGGCAAATTGAAGAATCTTCATTCCTGGGAAGCCAGTACGTTCACGCAATTCGATAACTTCATCAGTCATGAAGCCAAGGTCTTCTGCGATGATGTTTAACTCACCAAGTTCTTCCTTAACGGCTGCAAAAAGCTTGTAGCCTGGACCTTTCACCCACTCACCAGGTGCTGCTGTATCGGAACCAGCAGGGATTTCCCAGTAAGATTCGAAGCCACGGAAGTGGTCGATACGAACGATATCGTAGATTTTGAAGCTTTCACGCAAGCGTTCAATCCACCATTTGTAACCGTCTTTATCCATTGCTTCCCAGTCATAGATTGGGTTACCCCAAAGCTGACCAGTTGCAGAAAATTCATCTGGTGGGCATCCTGCGATGCAAGTAGCCTTACCATTGACATCTGTCTTGAAGAGATGTGGATTTGCCCACATATCGCTTGAATCTTCCGCTACGTAGATTGGCATGTCTCCAACGATTTCGATGTGGTTGTCGTTAGCGTAAGCTTTCAATTTCAACCATTGTTGGAAGAAGAAGTACTGAGTCACACGGTGGTAAACCAACTTGTCTGCCAATTGCTCACGGTAGCTTTCAAGTGCTGAAGCTTTACGAGCACGAGCATCTGCATCTGGCCATTCTGTCCAAGCAAGATTGTCAAAATGCTCTTTGATAGCCATATACTCAGCAAAGAGCTCAAGCCATGATTGGTTGTCTTGAGCAAATTTCTCAAAATCTTTAACATCTCCGAATTCAAAGAAACGTTTCACCGCTTTTTCTAAAAGAGGACGACGTGCATAGTAAATCTTAGCATAGTCAACCTCAGACGCATCGCTACCAAAGTCAACTCCTTCAAGGTCACTGGCTTCCAACAAACCTTGCTCCACCAAGATATCTAAATCGATAAAATGAGTGTTTCCTGCGAAGGCTGAGAAAGATTGGTAAGGAGAATCCCCGTAACTAGTTGTTCCTAATGGAAGGATTTGCCAGTAACGTTGTTTTGTACGAACCAAGAAATCAACGAAGTCGTAAGCACTTTGACCAAACGATCCGATTCCGTAAGCTCCTGGGAGAGAAGAGATGTGCATCAACACACCACTTTGACGTTTTTTCATAATAGCACCTCATGTGTTAAAATAATGGAACGTTGCGTATTTTAACAGACGCAAACGTTTGCGTTACTTATAATTATACTCCTTTTCAAGCATAATTGCAAGCGTTTTTAAAAAACTTTTTTGATTATTTTTAAGGAGACTAACCCATTTTAGCAAAGATAACTTATACTCAATGAAAATCAAAGAGCAAACTAGGAAACTAGCCGCAGGCTGTACTTGAGTACGGCAAGGCGACGTTGACGCGGTTTGAATTTGATTTTCGAAGAGTATTAAAACTATCTAATCCTAAAGTTTGAGCCTCATGGGACAGTCTAAAAAGTGCAAATCCTCCCCTAGAAAACTTGAATTTAGATGCAAGGAGGCACAAAGGTCTATAGAAAATAGATAGGAATTAGAAACAGGGAGATAGCTCCTCCTGATTTCCCTCTTTAGACAGATTCCATCTATTTTTTATTAAAAATACTGTATTCTTATCTAATTCATACTTTTCTTCTATATAAAAGGCAAAATCATGCTATCAAATCAAGCTTAAAATTTTTTTAAAATTTTTACAAAAAACACTTGCAACCGTTTTCTATTTGTGCTATACTAAGCTCATAAAGGAAAACGTTTGCGTTTTCCTTATCAATAAAACTTGTTATTCTTTAGGAGGAATACACTATGTCATCTAAATTCATGAAGAGCGCTGCTGTGCTTGGAACTGCTACACTTGCTAGCTTGCTTTTGGTAGCTTGCGGAAGCAAAACTGCTGATAAACCTGCTGATTCTGGTTCATCTGAAGCGAAAGAAATCACTCTTTACGTTGAGGACCAATACAAAGCTTATGCTGAAACAGTAGCTAAAGCTTATAAAGAACAATCAGGAACAACAGTTAACATCAAATCTGGTGACCAAATGGGTGGGCTTGACAAACTTTCTCTTGACAACCAATCAGGTCAAGCTCCTGACGTTATGATGGCTCCATACGACCGTGTAGGTAGCCTTGGTACTGACGGACAACTTTCAGAAGTGAAATTGAGCGACGGTGCTAAAACAGATGATAAAACTAAATCTCTTGTAACAGCTGCTGACGGTAAAGTTTACGGTGCTCCTGCCGTTATCGAGTCACTTGTTATGTACTACAACAAAGACTTGGTAAAAGAAGCTCCAAAAACATTTGCTGACTTGGAAAACCTTGCTAAAGATAGCAAATACGCATTCGCTGGAGAAGATGGAAAAACTTCTGCTTTCCTAGCTGACTGGACAAACTTCTACTTTGCATACGGACTTCTTGCTGGTAACGGCGGTTACGTATTCGGACAAAACGGTAAAGACGCTAAAGACATCGGTCTTGCAAACGACGGCGCTATCAAAGGTGTAGAATACGCTAAAACTTGGTATGAAAAATGGCCTAAAGGTATGCAAGATACGGAAGGAGCTGGAAACCTAATCCAAACTCAATTCCAAGAAGGTAAAACAGCTGCTATCATCGATGGACCTTGGAAAGCTCAAGCCTTCAAAGACGCTAAAGTAAACTACGGTGTTGCAACTATCCCAACTCTTCCAAACGGAAAAGACTACGCAGCATTTGGTGGTGGTAAAGCTTGGATCATCCCATCAAGCACTAAGAACCTTGAAGCTGCTCAAAAATTTGTAGACTTCCTTGTTTCAACTGAACAACAAAAAGCCTTCTACGATAAGACTAACGAAATCCCAGCTAACACTGAAGCTCGTTCATACGCTGAAGGTAAAAACGATGAGTTGACAACAGCTGTTATCAAACAATTCAAGAACGCTCAACCAATGCCAAACATCTCTCAAATGTCAGCAGTTTGGGACCCAGCTAAAACAATGTTGTTTGAAGCTGTAAGCGGTAAGAAAGATGCTAAAACAGCAGCTAACGATGCTGTAACATTGATCAAAGAAACAATCAAACAAAAATTTGGTGAATAAAAAATTTGTTCAAGGGGGGTGGAAATCAAATCCCCCTTTGAATTTATCAACAAAAACACAAATAGTTTAGGTTTTATCTAGAAACCAGTATCCTATGAAAGGAGTTATTATGGAAAAGCAACAACCTAGTAAAGCAGCCCTGCTGTCTATCATTCCTGGGTTAGGACAGATTTACAATAAACAAAAAGCCAAAGGTTTTATCTTCCTTGGTGTAACCATCGTATTTGTCCTCTACTTCCTAGCACTTGCAGCCCCTGAATTGAGCAATCTCATCACTCTTGGTGACAAGCCAGGTCGTGACAATTCCCTCTTTATGCTGATTCGTGGTGCCTTCCATTTAATCTTTGTAGTTGTTTATGTACTCTTTTATTTCGCAAATATCAAAGATGCTCATACAACTGCCAAACACATTAATAATGGTATTCCAGTAGCACTTACCTTTAAAGAAATGGTCAAAGGAATCTATGAAAATGGCTTCCCTTACCTCTTGATCATTCCATCTTATATTGCCATGACTTTTGCAATCATCTTCCCAGTTATCGTAACCTTGATGATTGCCTTTACTAACTACGACTTCCAACACTTGCCACCAAACAAATTGTTGGACTGGGTTGGTTTGACAAACTTTACAAACATTTGGAGCTTGAGTACCTTCCGTTCTGCCTTCGGTTCTGTTCTTTCTTGGACTATCATTTGGGCTTTATCTGCCTCAACTTTACAGATCGTGATTGGTATCTTCACAGCTATCATTGCTAACCAACCATTTATCAAAGGAAAACGTATCTTTGGTGTTATTTTCCTTCTTCCTTGGGCTGTCCCAGCCTTCATCACTATCTTGACATTCTCAAACATGTTTAATGATAGTGTCGGTGCTATCAACACTCAAGTCTTGCCGATCTTTGCTAAATTCCTTCCTTTCCTTGATGGTGCTCTTATCCCTTGGAAAACAGACCCTACTTGGACAAAGGTTGCCTTGATTATGATGCAAGGTTGGCTTGGATTCCCATACATCTACGTTTTAACTTTAGGTATCTTACAATCTATTCCTAACGACCTTTACGAAGCAGCTTATATTGACGGTGCTAATGCTTGGCAAAAATTCCGCAACATCACTTTCCCAATGATCTTGGCTGTTGCAGCACCTACTTTGATTAGCCAATACACCTTCAACTTTAACAACTTCTCTATCATGTACCTCTTCAATGGTGGAGGACCTGGTAGTGTCGGAGGTGGAGCTGGTTCAACCGATATCTTGATCTCATGGATCTACCGTTTGACAACAGGTACATCTCCTCAATACTCAATGGCGGCAGCTGTTACCTTGATTATCTCTATCATTGTCATCTCAATCTCTATGATCGCATTCAAGAAACTACACGCATTTGATATGGAGGACGTCTAAGATGAATAACTCAATTAAACTCAAACGTAGACTGACTCAAACCCTTACATACCTTTACCTGATTGGTCTATCAATTGTCATTATCTACCCACTGTTGATTACCATCATGTCAGCCTTTAAAGCAGGTAACGTCTCAGCCTTTAAACTAGATACTAACATCGACCTCAATTTTGATAACTTTAAAGGCCTCTTCACTGAAACCTTGTACGGTACTTGGTATCTCAACACTTTGATTATCGCCTTGATTACCATGGCTGTTCAAACAAGTATTATCGTACTTGCTGGTTATGCTTACAGCCGTTACAACTTCTTGGCTCGTAAACAAAGTTTGGTCTTCTTCTTGATTATCCAAATGGTGCCAACTATGGCCGCTTTGACAGCCTTCTTCGTTATGGCGCTTATGTTGAACGCCCTTAACCACAGCTGGTTCCTCATCTTCCTCTACGTTGGTGGTGGTATCCCGATGAATGCTTGGCTCATGAAAGGCTACTTCGATACAGTGCCAATGTCTTTAGACGAATCTGCAAAACTAGACGGTGCAGGACACTTCCGCCGCTTCTGGCAAATTGTTCTTCCACTTGTTCGCCCAATGGTTGCCGTACAAGCTCTCTGGGCCTTCATGGGACCTTTTGGGGACTACATCCTCTCTAGTTTCTTGCTTCGTGAGAAAGAATACTTTACTGTTGCCGTAGGTCTCCAAACCTTCGTTAGCAATGTGAAAAACATGAAGATTGCCTACTTCTCAGCAGGTGCTATCCTCATCGCCCTTCCAATCTGTATTCTCTTCTTCTTCCTACAAAAGAACTTTGTTTCAGGACTTACAAGTGGTGGCGACAAGGGATAATATATCCCCGCCACCCTTTTTCATTTTATACTCTTCGAAAACCTCTTCAAACCACGTCAGCTTCCATCTGCAACCTCAAAGTTGTGCTTTGAGCAACCTGCGGCTAGCTTCCTAGTTTGCACTTTGATTTTCATTGAGTATTAGCGATTGTTACTGTAAATAACATCCTTACAACAAGCAATTTTTCTCCTAGACTTGAAATAAAGCGCATTTCTCTATATAATAATACTCATATAGAAAACACCTTTTAGAAAGATACCTATGCTTCCATATCCATTTTCCTATTTTTCAAGTATTTGGGGATTTCGTAAGCCCCTGTCCAAACGTTTCGGGCTCAACTGGTTTCAACTTCTCTTTACCAGTATCTTCCTTATCAGCTTGTCTATGGTACCCATTGCCATTCAAAACAGCTCCCAGGATACTTATCCGCTAGAAACCTTTATCGATAATGTCTATGAACCATTGACAGATGAGGTTGTCCAGGATCTCTCTGAACACGCTACAATTGTTGATGGCAAATTAACTTATACTGGAACAGCTAGTCAAGCCCCTTCTCTTTTAATCGGTCCAAGTCAAAGCAAGGAATTACCTAAGGACTTGCAACTGCATTTCGATACGAATGAGCTCGTCATCAGCAAGGAAAGCAAGGAACTGACTCGTATCTCTTACCGGGCGATTGAGACTGAGAGTTTCAAAAGCAAAGACAGCTTGACCCAAGCGATTTCTAAAGACTGGTACCAACAAAATCGTGTCTATATCAGTCTCTTCCTAGTTCTCGGTGCCAGCTTCCTCTTTGGTTTGAATTTCTTTATCGTCTCTCTAGGGGCTAGTCTTCTCCTTTATATCACTAAGAAATCACGCCTCTTTTCATTTAAAACCTTTAAAGAGTGCTACCATTTTATCTTGAACTGTTTAGGATTGCCGACTCTGATTACGCTTATTTTGGGATTGTTTGGCCAAAATATGTCAAACCTCATCACTATACAAAATATTCTTTTTGTCCTTTATCTGGTCACTATCTTTTATAAAACGCATTTTCGTGATCCAGATTACCATAAATAGGAGATTTTTATGCCCGTTACGATTAAAGACGTGGCCAAGGCTGCTGGTGTTTCGCCTTCAACCGTAACCCGTGTTATTCAAAATAAATCAACCATTAGCGACGAAACTAAAAAACGCGTTCGCAAGGCGATGAAGGAGCTCAATTACCACCCCAACCTCAATGCTCGCAGTTTGGTAAGCAGTTATACGCAAGTTATCGGCTTAGTGCTTCCTGATGACTCAGACGCCTTCTATCAAAATCCTTTCTTCCCATCTGTCCTCCGTGGTATCGCTCAAGTTGCTTCTGAAAACCACTACGCTATTCAGATTGCAACAGGTAAAGATGCCAAAGAGCGTCTTAAAGCTATTTCTCAGATGGTCTATGGTAAGCGTGTAGATGGTTTGATTTTCCTCTATGCCCAAGAAGAGGACCCTTTGGTTAAGTTAGTAGCAGACGAGCAATTTCCTTTCCTTATCTTAGGTAAATCTCTATCTCCCTTCATTCCACTTGTCGATAATGACAATGTCCAAGCTGGTTTTGATGCGACAGAGTATTTCATCAAAAAAGGATGCAAGCGAATTGCCTTTATCGGAGGGACTAAGCGACTCTTCGTAACACAAGACCGTCTGACAGGTTACGAGCTAGCTCTAAAACAACACCAACTTCCTCTCGATACTAATCTGACTTACTTTGCTACTGAATTTCTTGAAGATAATGGTTATCGCTTTAGTAGACTTCTCTTCAAACACGATCCAAATATTGATGCTATTATTACCATTGATAGTCTCCTTGCTGCAGGGGTCTGTGATTACATCGCAAAACACCAACTGGATGTCCCTGTCCTCAGCTTCGACTCAGTCAATCCCAAGCTCAACTTGGCAGCCTATGTCGATATCAATAGTTTGGAGCTTGGTCGTGTTTCCTTTGAAACTATTCTCCAGATTATCAGCGATGCTAAAAGCAATAAACAAATTTGTTACCGTCAGTTAATCGCCCACAAAATTATAGAAAAATAAAAACCAGCTCGCGCTGGTTTTTTAGTCATTATACTCAATGAAAATCAAAGAGCAAACTAGGAAGCTAGCCGCAGGTTGCTCAAAGCACAGCTTTGAGGTTGGAGATAGAACTGACGAAGTCAGTAACCATACCTACGGTAAGGCGACGCTGACGTGGTTTTAATTTGATTTTCGAAGAGTATTAATTTTCTGTTTCAACGAATCGTCCCAGAATATGAACATTCTCCGATACAGAGACAAAGGCACCTGGATCCACCTGTTTCATAATCTGTTTAAATTCATTAAACTCTGCACGTGTAATGACAGTGATTAAAACTGCCTTTCTCTCGTGATTGTAGGTTCCTTCTGCATCGTGGATCATGGTTGCGCCGCGGTGCAATTTTTTATGGATTTTCTCAATTACTTTATCTGGATGATTGGTCACAATCATAGCCTGCATGCGTTTTTGCTTGGTAAAGACCGCATCTGTCACACGACTAGAGACAAAGATGGTAATCATAGAGTAGAGAGCGTATTTCCAACCAAAAGTCAATCCTGCTATCAGCATGATGGTCCCATTTACCAAGAAAGAAATACTACCGACATTCTTACCTGTTTTCTTGCGAATGGTCAGGCTGACGATATCCGTCCCACCACTGGAGATATTGTTGCGAAGAGCAAAACCAATCCCCAAGCCCATGACAACACCCCCAAAAAGGGCATTGATAATGGGATCCTCCGTCAAGGTTGCCACAGGGACAAACTGGATAAAGAAGGAACTCATAGATACCGTGATAAAGGTAAAGACGGTGAACTTATGGCCAATCTGATACCAAGCCAAGACCATCAAAGGGAAGTTAATGGCGTAGAAGGTTAGCGAAATCGGAATATGAAAACCAAACCAGTGATTACTCAAGGCAGAGATAATCTGTGCCAGACCTGTTGCACCACTCGAATACACATGCCCTGGTTGGAAAAAGAAATTGACCGCTACTGCTGATAAAAAACCATAGACTAGAGAGGCCGAAATCTTCTCGTCATACTTCTCACGAGAGATGCTTTGTAAGACACGTAAAATTTTTATCTGATGAGCAAAGCGGCGCAGATAATAGCGCCACCGCTTAATTCGTTTTGCTTGTTTCATCTTCTTCTACTTGTAAGCTGAGTTCCTCTAGTTGTTTGAGAGCTACTGTTGAAGGAGCTTGTGTCATTGGGTCACTTGCCTTATTGTTCTTAGGGAAGGCAATAACTTCACGGATATTTTCTTCTCCAGCAAGCAACATAACAAATCGGTCAAGTCCGATAGCCAAACCACCATGTGGTGGGAAACCATAGTCCATGGCTTCAAGAAGGAATCCAAACTGATCATTTGCTTCTTCGGCTGAGAAACCAAGAGCCTTGAACATACGTTCTTGAAGGTCTTTTTGGTTGATACGGAGGCTACCACCACCAAGTTCATAACCGTTCAAAACGATATCGTAAGCAATGGCACGAACCTTAGCTAAATCGCCTTCTAGTTCGTGAGCAGTCTCTTCCTGTGGAAGTGTAAATGGATGGTGGGCGCTCATGTAGCGGCCTTCTTCTTCAGACCATTCAAACATTGGCCAGTCAACCACCCAAAGGAAGTTGAATTTATCGTTATCAATCAAACCAAGCTCTTTGGCAATACGTCCACGAAGGGCACCAAGTGTTGCATTGGCCACTTCAAGCGTATCCGCCACAAAGAGAACCAAGTCCTTATCTTCAAGAGCAAGCGCTGTTGTCAATTCTGCTTGGATGCCAGTCAAGAACTTGGCAACTGGTCCATTTAATTCTCCATCAACAACCTTAACCCAAGCAAGACCTTTGGCACCGTACTGTTTGGCTACTTCCGTCATCTTGTCGATGTCTTTACGTGAATAGTTGTCCGCAGCTCCTTTGACCACAATGGCTTTTACAGCAGGTGCTTCTGAAAAGACTTTAAAATCAACACCCTTGACCACTTCTGTCAGGTCCTGAAGCAACATGTCAAAACGGGTATCTGGCTTGTCAGAACCGTAAAGAGCCATAGCGTCATCGTATTTCATACGAGGGAATGGAAGAGTTACCTCAATTCCTTTTGTTTCCTTCATCACGCGCGCAATCAAGCCTTCTGTAATATCTTGGATTTCTTGCTCAGTAAGGAAAGACGTTTCCAAGTCGACCTGAGTGAACTCAGGCTGGCGGTCACCACGCAAGTCCTCATCACGGAAACATTTAACGATTTGGTAGTAACGGTCAAAACCAGCATTCATCAAGAGTTGTTTCGTGATTTGTGGACTTTGAGGAAGAGCGTAAAAATGCCCTTTATTAACACGAGACGGCACCAAGTAATCACGCGCCCCTTCAGGCGTTGACTTAGAAAGAAATGGTGTCTCCACGTCGATAAACTCCAACTCATCCAAGTAATTACGGATAGAGTGGGTCACCTTAGCACGAAGTTTAAGATTTTCCAACATTTCTGGACGACGAAGGTCAAGGTAACGGTAACGCAAACGTGTATCGTCATTGGCCTCAATGCCATCCTTAATCTCAAATGGTGTTGTTTTAGCTGTATTGAGCACAGTAAGAGCTGTCACATTCAACTCAACTGCACCAGTTGGCAACTTATCATTAGCTTGCTCACGCGCAGCGACCTGACCAGTCACCTCGATAACAAATTCGCTACGAAGGCTTTCAGCTGTTTCCATAACCTCTGCAGATACTTTTTCAGGGTTGATAACCAACTGCATGATTCCTTCACGGTCACGAAGATCGATAAAGATCAAACCACCGAGGTCACGACGACGGCCAACCCATCCTTTCAAGGTTATTTCTTGTCCGATGTGTTCCTCACGAACACGACCAGCATACATACTACGTTTCATTGTTTCTCTCCTCTTTTATTCTGTTACTATTTTACCATAAAAGCGCAGGCTCTTCATAAAAATCAGCAGAAAAGTTTGTCAGTCTTTAAAAATCAAGTGAAGGACCTAAAAATTAACGCCAAAACAAAAATCCGATGAACTTCATCGGACTCTTTTATTTTGAATTGTTGCCTGCTTTACGCTTTTCAGCAATTTCGGCTGCCTTTCGAGGCAAGACAATTTCCGTTATGTAAGCCGTCCCAAAACGCAGTACACCTGCAATAGGGGCAAAGACAACTGCTAGATAATTGTAGAAGAAATCGCCTTTGAAGGCATAAGCTAGTGCCCCGATAATGAAAAATAGAACAACTGCTTGAATCACTGCTAATAAAATTACTCGTTTCATGTGACCTCCTGACTCTATTATAGCATGAGAATCATCAAAAAGCCGACTAAATTATTCAAAGCGTGAAGAGAAATACTGTAGACCAGACCTTTTCTGCTAATATAAGCCAAGCCTAAACTAAAACCAAGGCTAAAATAGACAAAAAATTGTTGCACATCACCTGGGAAATGAATCAAGGCAAACAGAACACTGGATACCAGAAGAAAAATCAGAGTTTGTTTACTATTGTCCTGCTTAGGAAAGAGGTAGCGTGCTAACATCCCTCTAAAGATAAGTTCTTCCGTCAAAGGAGCAAAAATAACGACCGCAAAGAATGAGAAAAGTGGTTGAGACAAGGTCAAGTCTGTCGCTATTTGTTGATTTACTGAAGGATCATCTGGCAAGAAAAACTGGACAACCAGAGATAAGAACCAAACCAAGGCAGGAAGCCAAATAAATCGGTTGAAGTCGCTCTTCTCAATATGGACAGAACCTTTCTGGTACCATTTGTAAATGCCGTACACATAAACTCCAGCCAAGGCCACATAGAGCAAGGTCACAGCATAGGGTGAACCGCCTAAGGCAAGCGACGTAGTTGCGAGCACCTGAATGAAGCCATAGATGAATAAAAAGGATAGAATGGCTAGAATAAACCAGCCGAGGTTTTTAAGTAATTTCATAAAAGTCTCCTATCTTGCTTTATAACTGTTTTTCAATACAAAGAGGTTTGCTATTCCTAACACAAGTACCCAGGCAAGTAACATGCCGATGTTAGAAAAAGATATTTCTCCACCTTTTTTATTTAAAAGATTTACAATTGGACCAATAAAAGAGTAATCCAATACTTTCTGAACCGTATCATTTTGAAGAGCAAACATGGGTAAAAAAGAGACGATAAACATAGGAAAGATACTATAAACTTGCGCTTTAGATTGAGTATCTGACACCGCACCGATTAGAAGGTTGAGAAAAATAACACTAATAGTTGCTAGGACCAAATAGATAACATAGGCAAATAAGTAACCTGATACATCCACTTTAAGATAGATTGGTAGTGAAATCATTCCAAGCAACATAATCAACATAGGGAGAATGAGCATACTGAAAGTATATTCTGTTGCTGTCACACCACTTAGGATGAGTGATTTAAGATTGCGCTTTTCCTTATCTTCAGCCATCATAATCGATACCATATAACCACTTCCCATGCTCAAGACCATCGTCAAGCTAGCAGATAGTAAAAACAGGCTCAATTGTCCATTCTTATTTAAAAATTCATTATATAAAACAGCAATACCAAAAGGCATCAATAAAGTCGCCAACAAAGTTGAATTGCTAATAAGAACTTGCACTCTTAACCATAGTAGGGCATTTAATTTTCTAAACATCTAACTTTTCTCCTGTCAATCTGATAAAGATTTCTTCTAGTGTTGGCTCACAAGAGTGAACCACCATCAAATCTGTCGTGTCTAAATGTGGTAATTCTTCAAATGGAACTATCTGTTCTCGTCCATCGTTATAAACCACACGTACTTTCTTATCCACATGGTACTTCTGGATAATATCTTGCGGACTTCCATACTCTATTAAGTTCCCCTTATTTAAAAGAGATAAGCGATCACAAAGCAGAGTTGCTTCATTCATATCATGCGTGGTCAGAAAGATCGTTGTCCCCGCCTGCTTTAATTCTTGAAGTAGGGTATGAATCATCTTAGATGTTGTAGGGTCTAAGCCACTGGTTGGCTCATCTAGGAAGAGAATCTTAGGTGCATTCAGAAGGGCACGAGCCAAGAACATTCGTTGTTTCATTCCTGTAGATAGTTTTTCTGCGATAATATCTTTAGCATCTGCCAATCCAACCTGTTGGAGTACCTGATTTACTCTATCTGACTTGAGACCATATAACTTAGCATAGATGAGAAGATTTTTATAAAGACTCATCTTTTCATAAAAACCACTGCCATCACTAACAATACCAATTTGTTCCAAATCATTTGAGGTTAAATCTTGAGAATTCTTGCCTAACAAAACTGTTTTACCTTGATCAGCAGCCAACTGTCCTGTTAAGACATTGATCATGGTTGTTTTACCTGAGCCAGAAGGACCAAGAAAACCAAAGATTTCACCCTCCTTAATCTCAAAAGAAATCTGATGAAGAGCTTTTTTGCTCCCAAAACTTTTGCTTACATTTTCAACACGAATCATAGAAACTCCTTTATTTGAAATAGCGTTTTACCATAGGTAACTGCATCACATTGATATAAATATGGATTGCTCCGACAAGCAAGAAGGCTAGTAACTGAATCTCTCCTGTCAGTAAAGAAAAGAGAGCAATCAGAAAGTAGAGACCTGGCAAGACATAGTTATTTAATTGGAATAAAATCCGAAAACTCTGTTCCAAATTAGCCTTGCGCTCCCCTTCATCGTAAGAATCTAAATGCTCCAAGATATCCTTTGGTGTAGAGAAAAACACCAAACCAATCTGACGAACAATCGCAATAGTCTTAAAAAGATAATTTTGAGCATTGAAAACCAACACTAATCCCAAAAAGGAAAGGGATAAGGTTATATGGCTTATATCGAGTACAATTACTTCACTTCCTGAAATGAAGAGAGCCAATAAAATCGCTACGCTTGCACTATTAAAAGCAATAGTTCCAAACTCGAGATTCCGATACATCTGCACATAATAGGCTTCATTCAGATCATCATCCATTTCCTCTTGATACAAGGAGTGAAATTTTCTGCTTTTCTTTAGGAAATTGAACGTCAAAAGAAGACTAATGAAACCTATCAGTAAACAAATAGCTGATATCCATGGTATCAAGACTTTCACATCTAACATAATTTCGTGGGATTCGGCACGTGCCTTAAACATCCCTACAAACATGCCCAAGAAACCTCCCAAGACAATAGACATCAAAAATAATAACAATCCACGTTTCTTTTTCTTTTTCTTTTCCATATTCATTCTCCTTATTTACTTGCTAGATTTTTGGATTTCTTTTCAATCCAGTCAACGACTGGGATAAGAGCAAAGTAGGCCCAGATAAATTGGTCGCTGTAATAGAGATCAAACCATCCTAGATTTGTTCCAATTAGTAGACACAGGCTGACTAATAGAGCTATGGCAACTACATAATAAATCACTTTATACTTGTTCATCATTTTTCTCCTTTTTCTTTAACCAGTTGAAAATGGACAAGAGGACTAAGTTAACCCAAAACAAATACTTACTTTCAACAAAATAGAACCACCCCAGTAATGTTCCAACCATAGCGAAAGCATTCACAATGAGGGCAAGAACACTCATGTAATAAATCACTTTATACTTGTTCATCACTCGTCCTCCTCCAAGCGAAATACTGATTCGACTGTTTCGTTGAAAATCTGAGATATTTTCAGGGCAATGATAATGGATGGGGTGTACTCATCCCGTTCTAGTAGGCTAATGGTCTGTCTGGAAACCCCTGCCAGTTTAGCTAGGTCGGTTTGATTGAGGCCATCGCGAGCCCGAAGCTCTTTTAGACGATTTTTTAGTTGCATGTTACACACCTACTCTCCATCAAATTCAACTGTTTGGATATCCTCAATACGTTGCAACTTGATTTTTTCTTTTCCCGTCTTATCTACGTATCGTAGCTTGACCCATTCCTCATCAACATCCACAACTTCCCAAAAATTTGTTCCAAATAGTTCTCCAATGATTGTTGGTTTCTTTCCAATCATTTCTTGCAATAATCTCGACATTTCTGCGTTTCCTTTCTCTTTTCTTTCGATTACCTTTAACCTCTTCTCTATCCGCTTGATTTTCTTAGATTGACTCATATAAATCAAGACGAGAAAAGGAAACAAAATCCATACCCACATGTGGCTCCCTCCTATTTCTTAACTTGCTTATATTGTAACACATCTTTTTCTTTTTGACAAGAATATTTGTCAAAAAGTTTATGATTTTTGTCATTTTGCAAAAGAAAAAGGTCAGGAATAAGATCCTAACCAGTTTATCTACTATTAAAAGCCTAATTTTTCAAAGATTTCTGAGAAGTTTTGGCTGATTGTCTCAAGCGACACTTGCACTTCTTCTCGGGTTTGGTTGTTCTTGACCGTTACTTGTCCGCTTTCGACTTCACTCTCACCTAGGGTGATGAGGGTCTTAGCTGCAAAGACATCGGCTGACTTGAACTGAGCTTTGAGTTTACGGTTGAGGTAATCACGCTCTGCTTTGAATCCTTGTTGGCGAAGAGCCTGTACTAATTCCAAGGCCTTGACATTTGCTCCTTCTCCCAAGACTGCTATATAGACATCTAGGGCGTTTTCGATAGGGAGAGACACACCTTGCTTTTCAAGAATGAGAAGCAGACGCTCTACACCAAGTCCAAAACCAAATCCAGCAGTTTCAGGGCCACCAAAGTAAGCAACCAAGCCATCGTAACGACCACCCGCGCAGACTGTCAGGTCATTGCCCTCAATCTCAGTGATAAACTCGAAAATGGTGTGGTTGTAGTAGTCCAAACCACGCACCATATTGGTATCGATGATGTAGTCTACACCAAGATTTTCCAACATCTGACGCACAGCATCAAAATGAGCTTGGCTCTCTTCATCAAGAAAGTCCAAGATAGACGGTGCATTCTCTACTGCTACCTTGTCTTCTTTTTCCTTAGAATCCAAAACACGAAGAGGATTTTCCTCCAAACGGCGTTGGCTATCCTTAGACAAGGTCTCCTTGAGCGGTGTCAAATAGTCAATCAAGGCTTGACGGTAGGCCGCACGGCTCTCAGGATTTCCAAGAGTGTTAAGGTGCAATTTGACACCTTGGATACCGATTTCTTTCAGGAAGTGAGCTGCCATAGCGATGGTTTCCACATCAGTAGCTGGATTGCTAGAGCCAAAACACTCAACCCCAATCTGGTGGAATTGGCGCAAACGACCTGCCTGTGGACGCTCATAACGGAACATAGGGCCCATGTAGTAGAACTTACTTGGCTTTTGCACTTCTGGGGCGAAAAGTTTATTTTCCACATAGGAACGGACAACGGGTGCAGTTCCTTCTGGACGGAGGGTAATATGACGGTCTCCCTTGTCATAGAAGTCGTACATTTCCTTGGTTACGATATCCGTTGTATCTCCGACAGAGCGGCTGATAACCTCGTAATGCTCAAAAATAGGCGTGCGCACTTCTGCATAGTTATAGCGCTTGAAAATCTCACGGGCAAAGCCCTCAACGTACTGCCATTTGGCAGATTCAGCAGGTAAGATATCCTGCGTTCCTTTTGGTTTTTGTAATTTCATAGGGGATCCTCTTTAAACTTAATAGTCTTATTTTACCATAAATAGAGGGATTAAAACAGTGAGAAAAAATTTAGGATTTAGATATCATTTTTGAGATTAATAACTGTCAAAAGAATAGCTAGCAAGGAAAGACCAACAAATAGCATCCAAGTCAACTGTATATTCCATACGGCTACAAGTGAAAAACAAGCTGTTCCCACAGGTATGGATAAGGTGAACAATAAACCTAAAAAATTACTGGTACGAGCTAGAACCTCTGGAGCTAGATTTTTCAGGAGCATGGCACTAATCTTTGGTTGAACTTTACCAGACACATACAGAGTTGAACAGAGAAATAGTAAACCAAGTACGACTTGATTGAACACATTAGCCAGACCAACTAGACTGAGTCCTACGGTCACCCACATCATCAATCTAGGCAAGGACTGCTTCCCAAAATAATCATTGCCCGTAAGGCTACTGATGATGATTGCTAACAAAGCACAGAATTGACTGATAAATAATGCCTCTGTGTAAGAAAAGTCCAAAAGAGAATGGCTCAAAAAGAAGATGTTATAGATGCTTCCTAAAGCGCCACCCAAGGCATTGATAAGCAAGACAGCAAAGATCATGAATCCAAAGTTTTTCTGTCCACCTTTAAGAAAAACGAGACGTAAATTTCGATAAATCGTTAGGAACTGCTCTTTGATCGGAAGCTTCTCATTTTTTAGAATTTCACCATCAGCAGATGACATTGACAGGCTCAATTTGCTTTTTCCTAAAAAGAGGATGACGGCTGATACTAGGAAGAAACAGGCATTGATTCCCGCAACGAGGGAAAAATTGTTGACCGATAGCCCTAAGAGCCAGACTCCAAAAGCTTGACCACCAATGGCTGAAATATAGGTAATGAACTGGGAAAAAGAGTAAGCCTCCATCAAATCATCTTCAGCTACTTTTTCCTTAATGAGAGGCATGCGCAAACCACCTGCAAAATCACTGATGACATCACTAATGACATTGATTAAACACAGACTAGAAAAGGCAAAGAGACTAGCTTGCTGGACAACTAGGGCTGCTAGAAAAAATAAAACCGCCTGAAACAAACCGCTATAGACCATCCATTTGACCTTGGCCCTCGTGTAATCTGCCCGAATCCCTACAAAAACTGTAAAGAGAGTCGGAAGAATCATGACAATATTCGCCATAGCAACAGCAAAGGAGGCTTGTGGCAAGGTCGATGCATAGACGATAAATACCAGATTAAAAATCGAAGCACCAAAAGCATTGAAAAATCGTGACAAAGTCAAGAATCGATAAGCTTGATTTCTAAACAATAGTTTCATAGATAATCTCCCTTCTTGTTCGAAGTTCTATATAAAGTATGACTATAGTATAGCACTTAGAAATTCTAGAGAAAAAACTTTTGAATATATGCAACAAAAAATGAGTAAAAAGAAACGATAGAACTTTTGTAACGACCTGAGAGAGCCCAACAGTTCTATAGCTTCAAATTTCAAATTATTTTCTTAGTTTGCAGATATTCAACAATCGGTCGTTTTTCTATAGTATTCGGCAGATTTATTACAGCCAAGCATCTCAAAAATACGGACAGCATCCTCCATCTTTTTCTGGCCTTCCTTGACTCTACCTTGCTTGCTATCAAGAAGACCTTCCGCCCACAAATAGACAATTCGGAAATAGGTTTCATTTTCATTGTAAAAATGCTCTTCGATAACACGTTTAAAATAAGAGGCATTGGTAAATTCTTCACACTCAATGCTGGCTAAAAAACCATTCAATAGTATAGTGTGAAACAGGTTTCGATTGCCAGACATTTCCATTAGAAAATCAGATTTGCGTACCATTTCTCGTACATATCTAGTAAAAAGAGAAACAGATAAAAAGGGTGAACTGACTGAAAATAAATTGAGTTCATAGATTCCCCAAATCTCGGTAGAAAACAAATAATCATGAAGAACTTTCCCTTCCTCTGCTGTTAACTCCACCCTTTCATCTATGCTCTTCATATAAGACTTGATAATAATGGCATTTAGAATATGTTTCTGTTTGTTTTGAGAATGGGCATGCTTTTGATACTCCTTGCGATACAAGTCCTCAAGCGGAGCTATGTTCTTTGGATCCAAGACATCTATGATTTCTTTTCTCAACTCAGAATCTGTATCGTACTGAAAACCTCTCGCCAGAAAGAGGATTTCCTCTACACTGGCAGATATATTTTCTAGGGCAAATAGAAACTTTTCCACCGAAAGTTCACTCTGACCTGTTTCAAAGCGAGATAACATAGACGGCGAAAATTGTCCTCCAGTTGCTTGTCTCAGCGAGATATTTCTTGACTCTCGTAATTGTCTAAAGACTTTTCCAATCTGCTCCATAGGCTTCCCCTTGATTCCGTATTTTCTTCATTTTATCATATTTTTCAGAAAATTCATCAAAAACTTGCCAAATTGTCAGAATTATGAGAAAATAGAGGATATTTATCACGTGGAGGGACTGTAATGAGAGACGATATCAAAATCAATGACCGCGCTTTGGCCTTGCAAGACCAAATTATCGAAAAACTAGAGAAGGTTTTTGATACAGATGTGGAATTGGATGTGTACAATCTAGGGTTGATTTATGAAATCAATCTGGACGAAACGGGTCTCTGCAAGATTGTCATGACCTTCACTGACACCGCCTGCGATTGTGCCGAAAGCCTTCCTATCGAAATCGTCGCAGGTCTGAAACAAATCGAGGGTATTGAAGATGTCAAGGTTGAAGTTACCTGGTCGCCTGCTTGGAAGATCACACGAATCAGTCGCTACGGCCGCATTGCCCTTGGACTGCCACCTCGTTAAGCAGGTAAATCACTTTTGAAGATGAAAAAAAAAGCAAGCCGAGATTGGCTTGCTTTTTGATACTCAATGAAAATCAAAGAGCAAACTAGGAAACTAGCCGCAGGCTGCTCAAAACACTGTTTTGNNTCAGTAACCATACCTACGGCAAGGCGACGTTGACGTGGCTTGAAGAGATTTTCGAAGAGTATGAGTTTATTTTTTACCTGACTTGTCCATATTCCAGAAGTCTGTCACGGCTCCGCGTGAAGCAGATGATACAATATGGGCATATTTACCGAGGACACCACGGCTGTAAAGTGGTGGCAAGGTTGTTTCTGCCTTGCGTTTTTCAAGTTCTTCTTCGGATACTGCCATGGAAATTTCTTTGGTATCTTGGTCAACCGTAACGATATCGCCTGTACGGAGGTAGGCAATCGGTCCACCATCCTGAGCTTCAGGAGCGATATGTCCAACAACCAGACCATAAGTACCACCAGAGAAACGTCCGTCCGTCAAGAGGGCCACCTTATCTCCTTGACCTTTACCAACAATCATTGATGAAAGTGAGAGCATCTCAGGCATACCAGGACCACCCTTAGGCCCCACGAAACGAACAACAACAACATCGCCATCAACGATTTCATCTGTCAGAACGGCCTGAATAGCATCTTCTTCTGAGTCAAAGACCTTAGCTGGTCCAACGTGACGACGAACTTTAACACCTGATACCTTGGCAACCGCACCGTCAGGGGCAAGGTTCCCGTTCAAGATGATAAGCGGACCATCTGCACGTTTTGGATTTTCAAGTGGCATGATGACTTTTTGACCTGGTGTGAGGTCTGCAAAGTCAGCCAAATTCTCAGCAACAGTCTTACCAGTACATGTGATACGGTCCCCGTGAAGGAAACCATTCGCCAGCAAGTACTTCATAACCGCAGGCACACCACCGACTTCGTAGAGATCTTGGAAGACATACTGACCAGATGGTTTCAAGTCGGCCAAGTGAGGCACACGCTCTTGAATCGTATTGAAGTCCTCAAGTGACAAATCAACATTGGCAGCATGGGCAATGGCAAGCAAGTGAAGAGTGGCGTTTGTAGAACCACCGAGAGCCATAGTTACAGTGATAGCATCTTCAAAGGCTTCACGGGTCAAGATATCTGATGGTTTGAGACCCAGTTCAAGCATCTTAACAACAGCACGTCCTGCTGCTTCAATGTCTTCTTTCTTGTCAGCTGATTCAGCTGGGTGAGAGGAAGATCCTGGTAAACTCATACCGAGAACTTCGATAGCTGTCGCCATGGTATTAGCAGTATACATACCACCACAGCCACCAGGTCCAGGGCAGGCATTACATTCAAGACGTTTCACGTCCTCAGCCGTCATATCACCGTGGTTCCATTTTCCGATCCCCTCAAAAACAGAAACTAAGTCAATATCTTTGCCATCAAGATTTCCCGGTGCAATAGTTCCACCATAAGCAAAAATAGCTGGAATATCCATATTAGCAATGGCAATCATAGAACCCGGCATGTTCTTGTCACAGCCACCGATAGCAACAAAAGCATCGACGTTGTGCCCACCCATAGCCGCCTCGATTGAGTCTGCAATGATATCACGAGATGTCAAAGAGAAACGCATACCAGGTGTTCCCATAGCAATCCCGTCCGCTACAGTGATAGTCCCAAACTGCACAGGCCAAGCACCTGCCGATTTGACACCCTCTTTCGCCAATTTCCCAAAATCATGCAAGTGGATATTACATGGTGTATTTTCCGCCCAAGTCGAAATCACTCCCACAATCGGTGTTTCAAAGTCCTTATCTGTCATACCAGTCGCACGAAGCATAGCACGGTTTGGTGATTTAACCATGCTGTCATAAATGCTACTGCGGTGACGTTTATCTAATTCAGTCATTTGTTCCCTCCCATTTCAGTTTTTACTATTATAGCACATTTTAAAAGCAATGAACAGAAGAAAATTCTTGAATTTTCAGAAAATTCTATATACATATAAACATTTTAAATTAAAAACAACAAAGCGGATCAGGGCACTTTCTGATGACCAGAATATGCTTTTAATCCGCTTGCTTTAAATAACGTAATGTAATTTTTACAGAAGTTCTTTCAGATAAGTGTATTTAACATCTATCTTGCATTATAAAACTCTAGAACTTTCTCTTTTATATTCGATTCACTCAAACCATACTCATTAAGAAGATAATCCATTTTCCCAACTTGACCGAATCTTTCTTGAACACCCATCCGATGAATTTTTGTTATTCCATCATCAGAGAATAATTCACATAAAGCACTGCCAATTCCACCTATCTGATTGTGGTTTTCTACAGTAAATATAGTTTTTCCACTTAACATTGTTTTTATCTGTTCTGGTATCGGTTTAATTCTAAATAAATCTATCACACCTACTGAATAACCTAATTTAGACAGTTCATCCGCAACTCGAATACTTGGAGCAACCATTATGCCAGAAGCAACTATTACAACATCTTCACCGTGTCTTAACTCAATGTAGCCTTTAGAAAAGTCTTCTCCACCTTGATATACAGCCTCTGGAGCTTTTCTAATTGTTCGAATATATTTTAGTCCTTTTAAGTATAATGTCTGGTTCAAGATTTCATGAAATTGGATATCATCAGTTGCTTCAAAAATGATTGATTTAGGAATTAAACGTAACAATCCAATTTCTTCAAATGGCATATGTGTTCCACCATTCATCTCTGCCGTTACTCCTGCATCTGAGCCAATCACAGTGGCATCCAATTGTGCGTACCCAAGAGAAATAAATAATTGATCAAATACTCTTCTTGAAGCAAAAGGGCCAAATGTATGAAGATAAGGTCTAAACCCCTGAATAGATAAACCTGCTGCAAGCCCGACCATTTCTGCTTCCATTATTCCAACATTCACATAACGGTCTCCAAAGTCCTTTTCAAGATTATTAGTAGCCATAGAACTTGACAAGTCTGCTTCTAAAACTACTATATCAGAATAACTTTGGTTAGCCTCTAGAAGGAAATCTCTATACACATGTCGTAATTCTTTCGTACTTCTCATCATTCTGTTTCCTCCAATTCCTGACTTAATCTTTCTACAACTGAAGTTAACATTTGTCTCTCCTCTACAGTAGGGCGAAGATGATGATTGGATTTCATTTCTTCCAGCTCTCGAACTCCTTGACCTTTAATAGTGTCTAATACAATACACTTAGGGGATGAATTATTTGACTGTTTTAATTGGATAATCCCTTCATAAATTTCTCTAATATCTGAACCATTGACCCTAATGGATTCAAATCCAAATGATGAGAATTTTTCTACAAAATCACCTGGATTACAAATATCCTTTGTAAAACCATCTAATTGTTTTTTGTTATCGTCTACAAATACAATTAAATTAGATAACTGTTGATGAGAAGCAAACTGTATAGCCTCCCAACATTGTCCCTCATTTAACTCACCATCTCCAACAATAGCATAGGTATAAAAGGGACTTTTTCTTATTCTCTGACCATATGCAAGTCCGGTTGCAACACTAATTCCTTGTCCTAAAGAGCCCGTTGTCATATCTATGCCTGGCGTTAGATTTCTATCAGGATGAGACGGTAATTTGGTTCCATTTGTATTTAAAGAATATAAGAATTCTTTGTCAAAGAAACCATTCAAATAGAGTGTACTGTATAGAGCTGGTCCTCCGTGACCTTTTGATAATATGAAATAATCTCTATCTCGCGATGCAAATATTTCTGGAGTCATTGGCATTATTTCACCATAAAGCACTGCTAGAACTTCTACGATAGACAGGCTCCCTCCATAATGACCAAATCCAAGATGATTCAAGGTTTCAAGAGTATTTAATCGGATGTTAGTCGCAAATTTTCTTAACTCATCTTCTCTATTTTTACTTAAAATCATCCCTTATTCCTCCTTTACAGATGGCTTTTTAATAAAGGATACTCCAAACATAACTGCTAAAATAAGAACAAGACCAATCACAATGCCTGCTTGTGAGCCAAATTGATTTAACATTCCTAAAATAATTCCTGATAGACCAAAATCTGCATCTGAGAAAGTTGATCCTTGGAAACCAAGTCCTCCCAAAACTGGCATTAAAAAGACTGGAAGAAAACTGATTAAAATACCTTGTAAAAATGCTCCAATAGTAGCTCCACGAACACCACCAGATGCATTCCCAATAACACCTGCAGTCGCTCCACAGAAGAAATGAGGCACAACACCTGGTAAGATAACAACCGTTCCTGAAGCAATCATAATTGCCATACTTACTAAACCACCAATAAAACTAGAGATAAATCCAATTAGAACTGCATTGGGTGCATAAGTATAAACAATCGGACAATCCAAAGCAGGTTTTGAATTAGGTACAAGACGCTCTGAAATACCTTTAAAGGCTGGAACAATTTCACCCAAAATAAGGCGAACACCTGCTAAAATAACAAATACCCCTGCTGCAAATTGACCTGCTAATTGTAAAGCATAAACTAGACCACTTGTACCACTACTAATTTCTTTTTCTATATATTCTGACCCTGCAAAGATAGCTACAATAATGTAAATAACTGCCATAGATAAAGTGATACTAACAGTACTATCACGTAAAAAAGCTAAACTCTTTGAAAATTTAATGTCCTCTGTTGATTTTGATTTGTCACCGATAAGGCTACCAGTAAAACCACTCAACCAATATCCCAAAGAACTGAAATGACCTAAAGCCACCTTGTCATTTCCAGTTAATTGAACCATATATTTTTGCACAAATGCTGGGGAAATACTCATAATAATACCGAGTGCTAAGCCTCCTAGTAAGATAAGAGGCAAACTTGTAAAGCCAGCAACTGATAAAATGACCGCAATCATACACGCCATATATAGAGTGTGGTGCCCTGTTAAAAAGATATATTTAAATCGAGTAAAACGAGCAATTAAGATATTGAATACCATACCTGCAAACATAATCATTGCAGTAGCTGAGCCATATGTTGTTAAAGCTACAGCTACAATTGCTTCATTATTTGGTACAACGCCAGATAAATGAAAAGCATGCTCAAACATGGTACCAAATGGATTTAAAGAATTTTGCACAATTCCTGCACCACCAGATACAACTAAGAAACCAACAAAGGTCTTAATTCCGCCTTTAATAATATCAGGTAATTTCTTCTTCTGAAGCACTAATCCTAAGATTGCAATTAAAGCTACTAAAATAGCTGGTGTACTAACAATATCCAATATGAACTTCATCATGACGCTAGCCTCCTATATAAGTTCTTTTTCTTCACAAATTTTAGTAATTAATTCTCGTAGCTCGTCCATATCAATAATACTATTTAAGATACGAACATCTCCAAGATGACTAGCTGAATCAGCTAGATCACGACCAACAATCCAAATATCAGCTGCATTTGGATCTGCTCCACCTAAATCATAGTGTTCAACTTCTACATCTGAAACATTCAAATCACTCAATACAGATTCAATATTCATCTGTACCATAAAACTTGAACCTAATCCTGAACCACAAGCTGTACCAATTTTTAACATTATCTAATCCTCCTGTTTAATTATCATTTCAATGTCATCATAGTTTTTTGATGATATTAAAGTTTGAACATGATTTTTATCTCTTAAAATTGTTGTTAAATGTGACAAAGCCTTTAAATGACTCTCATTATCAATGGCTGCAATACAAATCAACAATCTTACCTCTTGTTCTGGATTATCCAATAAATAAATCGGTTCTTCCAAAACTAACATTGACATTCCTATTTCATTCACACCTTCATCTGGCCGAGCGTGAGGAATTGCTACTCCCTTCCCTAAATTAATAAAAGGCCCAAACTCTTCTACTTTTTGAATCATTGCCTCAGGGTAGTTCTCAGTTATCTTATCTTGATCCAAAAGCGGTTTAGCTGCTAAACGAATCGCCTCCTTCCATCCTAATTTTTGCGAACTAACCTGATAGGTTTCTTTGGTAATAAGTTGTTCTAGCACTGGTACAATTTCCTTTCTATCATTTTTTTGATAAAGATAATTCTTTAACGCCAATCTTAATTCCAATTCTTGTGTAATAATTCCATATCTTTTGACAATATTCAGGATTTGTTCAATCTCAAAATCCCCATACTCTAAATTCGGAAAATCTTTTAACACTAGTTCTACTAGTTGTATTGCTTGCTCTTCAGTCATCATAACCGAAACTAGATAATTTGGCTTTTCTGTCTCCACCTTTATGGTAGAAAAAACCATATCATAGTCACTACTAGTTTTCGCCTGTAAATCATCAATCTTTGAGGTTCCTATGAACTCAATTTGAGGAAATAATGCTAATAGATTCTCTTTTAACATCAATGAAGAACTAACACCATTAGGACAAATGATTGCTGCTTTATACCATTTTTGAGGCAAAGTATCTGCTTTCTTTAAATAACCTCCGAAATGGATAACAAAATATGCTGTTTCACTATCAGGTATGGGATTGTCAATAGCATCCATCAAGGGCATCAAAGAATCTTTGACTAACTCAAATAAATCAGGATAATGTTCTTTAACATGCAATACATATTCATTTGAACTAGGTAGGCCGAACTTTAATCTATAGTAAGCCGGTATAAGGTGGCGGCGAAGATTTTCTCTCAATCCTTCCCTTTGTTTAAAATGTAACAAAGAAATATCTTCCATTCTACTTATAATAGCCTCTGTTAGTTGATTAAAGTAAACCGGAGCAACATCTACTTCACCTTCAAAGCAACTTGATAATAAAACTGTGATATAGCGATAATCATCCTCAGAAAACACCGTATCTATAATTCCCAAATCAACCACTGTATCCAATAAAATAGTCGTTATATCTTGAATAACAGGAGATACTAATGTCTCTGAAAGACATACTCTTTCAACATCCCTTTGATACCTACACAGAATGAATACTAAACCGAAAAGGTAAATTTTTAATTGATTAACAATAGGTACTAGCTGTAGCTTCTCATAATAATCTTTAACTACCTGATCAATCAAATCATAAGTTAATGAATACCCCCAACTGGATAAAACATAATCCAAACCCCAAATCCCTATGGAGGATTCCAGCAACTCACTAACCATTTGAAAAGCTAAACGGTGCTTATTCCACTCTGAACCGTGTAAAGTATAACCTTTTGCTCTACTGTACCCTAGCTCCAAATCATTATCTAACATAATCTTTCTTAATGATTGAATATCAGATAAGGTTGTATTCTTACTTACTTTCAAAAAGTCTTGGTAATGATTATTTGATATAAAATCTAATCGGCAAAAAGTGTAAAGATAGATTAAAGCTAAGCGAGTCGACTTTGGTAAAACCAATTCATCCGACTTAATAATATCTGTCAAAGACTGCTTCGTACGATTTGATAAACTATAGCGACCTTGCTTTTTATCCAGCACTATCCCTTTATTAGCTAGATAAGGCACTAAATAATCTATTCCTTCTTTGACTTCCTTTATAGGTAAGCTCACCTTAACAGATAACTCATATAATGATAGCTCACAATGATCCATCAAAGTCATCAAAATAACTAGTGCTCTATAATCAAACATTTCTCTTCCTTTCTAACTACAATTATAGTGTAAAAGTTATAAGAATAAAAGAGTATTTGAGCACAATATAATCTCACCTTTTAAAAGAAATTATTGGGCTGAAAGTTTTTAGTAATTATTTTTCTACTTTTTCTTGACGTTATAAATTAAAGCGATATCATTTAGATAACAATTAATAGGAATGGTTGAAATGGCACTAGAACGGCTCAATGAAGGGGAATTGGTAGAGCTTGACGAAGAACGAAAAGCTGCCATGGTTTCAAATCTCCTTGTCGTTCTTTGTGGCAATCATGATGCACAACCAATTGTCAACACAGGAAGTCTTTACTAAAGATGGCTGAAGCTAAAAAAAAGCAGATCCCCCTTCGACTCTCAACAAAGTTATACGCTGCACTCGCATCATGGGCAGAAGATAACTTCCGATCAGTCAATGGGCAAATCGAGTATCTCCTCACAGAATGTGTCAAGCAACGGAAAAAAGACGGAAAATACGTATCAGAAACCATTGACGAACCATTTGAGATTGATATTTAACATTTTCTCCTGTCTGCTAGGTCTGACAGGAGAATTTTTTCATCTTTTTTTGTCAAGTAACTTTACTTTACAAAAAAAATGTGTTATTCTAATATGGTTGATGAAAATCAGTAGATTGAATCGAATATAAATACCTAAAGGAGAAATCAAAATGGCAGTACCTGCACGTCGCACTTCAAAAGCGAAGAAAAACAAACGTCGTACACACTACAAAGTAACAGCTCCGTCTGTAAACTTTGACGAAACTACTGGAGATTACTCACGTTCTCACCGTGTATCACTTAAAGGATACTACAAAGGACGTAAAATCGCTAAAGCTGCATCAGCTGAATAATAGAAGGGAGATACCATGCGCGTAAATATTACACTTGAACACAAAGAATCTGGTGAACGCTTGTACCTTACTTCTAAAAACAAACGTAACACTCCAGACCGTCTTCAATTGAAGAAATACTCACCAAAACTTCGCAAACACGTTGTGTTTACAGAAGTGAAGTAAGCATTCAATACGAATCAATACAGAAGAAAAACGCTTAATCAGCGTTTTTTCTTTTTGTTAATTTCAGTACATTGCAAGGGAAATCATTCGAATGACTACATTTTTCACTACATTTTCAGATAAATCATGACCACCCGTCAAACGGGTGGTTTGTCCCAGGGCTATAAGCCCAAATTACCAGCCAGCGCCTAAAGACGCTGGCTTTCACTTTGTTCAAGCCTCATTGCTCTTGACTCGTCACTTGCCTCTTAAAGAGGCTTTAGTATTACTTACCACTATCCCTAAAGGGATCCTCATATTCTTTTATACTCAATTTATCTAGTGCTATATCATGCTTTACTCGTTCTCAAATTTTCATATTCGTGAAGAAATCATCCACTGGATAATTTCTTTAATCTTGACTATATTTCTTAATTGTGGCTTTATTAAGCCCTACTGTGCTCACATAATAATCTTCCGCCCAGAAATGCCGATTCCCAAACTTGTACTTGAGATTGGCGTGTTTGTCAAACATCATGAGTGCACTTTTTCCTTTTAAATAACCCATGAAACTCGAAATACTTATCCTTGGTGGAATACTTACTAACATATGTACATGGTCTGGCATTAAGTGACCCTCGATAATTTCAACTCCTTTATAACTACACAAACGATGAAATATTTCGCCTAAACTACTTCGATATTGATTATAGATGACTTTTCGTCTATACTTAGGGGTGAATACAATGTGATACTTACAGTGCCACTTTGTGTGCGATAAACTATGAGTCTTTTGTGCCATATTTTTCTCCTTTCGCTTTACAATTGGCTTGAACACCTTTATTGTATCGCGTTTGGAGTTTTTTGGGTATAACCTTCAACGCGCACCCGCATAGCGGGTAGTTTTTTTGTCTCGCACCTAACGGAGCGAGACGGACTGAAAGTCACATAACAAAAAAGCATTCCGTAAATTTTTACGAAATGCTAATTAACATATTTTAGTTTTAAGAACTACCTTATTATTGTTCTATGAGTGCTCATAAAGTTTTTGTCACTTTCTATATTTACTTAAAAAATAAATAAGTAAGTAACAAATATATTTTTTCAAGCTAGATACTAACTTCCAGCATTTTTAGAATCATCAAAGCGATATTCTTGTTTTCTATCATCAATTTCAATCGTCAATAATTTATCCTTAAGTTCTCCTACTTTTGTATTCGAATTATCTCTTATTGTCATGCTGATTGCATCATAACTATATTTATTATTTCCAATTCTTAACTGATTCTTTTCTAAATAAATTATTTCATTTTCATCGTTGCTTGATAACTCTTTTTTGTTTTTTATGATTTTATATTCTCCTCTCCCATGAGTTTCCATTTTAGAATTTAAAATACTATTAAAAAATAGTGTAACTATTAGCAATGCTAGAAATACCAACCAAACATTATGATCAGGCCTCTTCAATTTCCTCAGGCGTTCATTTTTCCTCATAATATAAAAATCATTTAATGTACTTGAATGGTCTAAAATAAAGTAGTCTTTATCGATTTTTAAAATATGATTGGAGATAATTTTAAAATTTTGAGTATGGCCTGATTTATCCATTAATACATTATCAGACAATCTATAATACTCTGTTTTTGTGGGCATGTTTTTTATAAACGTATTTTTGTATCTATAATAGTATATTTCTTTATCAACACTGAACTTCTTTTTATTTCTAATTTTAAAATATTTTCCATCTCGATTTAAGAATCCATCTTCATTAATCACAGGTAATAAAAATCTGCAAATCATATTAATTAAACTTTCTTTATATTCAAAAAGAATAATAAAGGAAAAGAAAACAATTAATAGTTTTACTAATGCACTGTAAACAGTAAAATAAGAAAGGTAAGTTGTGTTTCCTGCTTCAATATTACTTGAAGTTGAAATATTAACAAAATATAAAAATACATTACTGTTTGTAATTTTTTCCGATAACAACAAAGAAAAATATAATAGAGGAACGAACAATAACACATTGAACTTCATTTTGAAGAAGCTCTCCTTTAGTTCAGTATCAGACTCTCCCATTTGAGGACGTATTTTTTTAGGAAGTAAGTATTGAATATCTTCATTCAAAATTTGAAGAAGAACAGAGACCAGTATAAGAGATATAAAAGTCCAATTGAAGAATGAAGATTCAATTCCTACTATTGAAAATAAAAATATGGGTATAGCAATCACTAAAAGCAATAAGTAAGGGGAAATGTTTGATAAATAACTAAAAATTCTAGTAAATAGTAATATTGTTATCACTATGAAAATGAAATTTTCAATAAAAATACCGTAGGGAGTATTATATAGCCACTCTTCACCCATCATTATTAGAATAGATGTTCGTAATATAAAAAACAAAAAAAGGTATCTAATTATACAGAAAATAATTTTAAATATACCTCTAAGTGAGATAGTATTTGATATTTTAGTTATTTGACTGTTTAAGTCTCCTAGGTCCGTATTTACATTTTCTTTCTCTAGGAACCAAACACATACCATTAAACTTAGATAGCAAATAAGCGCAATAATAAAATATATTTTCTTTTCCATATCTGAAAATATGAAGTAGATTAGAAAAAATAAATTTACTATATCTAAAATCGTTGAGATTACGTAATTATACTTCATTGGTTTTCGTATAAAAAAACTATTTATCATATTTAAAATTTCCTTTATTTATATCAAATTCCATAATTCATTCTCTACTAAGATCTATAAAACTAAATATTTTAAGATTTTGTTAAACTATAAATTCCTTAATCTGTCTGCCCCCTCATCTTTAGTTATTTCATAGTTATAAAACGGCAATCCAATAATCCGATATCGTTCATCATCGACTAATGTTTTTGATTCTGATTGAAGAGAGGTAAACTGGAAAAATAATATTACTTTTGGCATCTTTTAACGGAGATTTATATTTTATGTCGAGCAATTGTTCATACGAATTGCTTCCGATAATTTCCAAATTGTGTCTATTCTATCCCTGTTATTAGTCAATGACTTATAATTTAAACGCTCACTACTAATATGTAGGAGCTATTTTTTCTTGAACAAGCGGATGTAGTCCTGTTTACTATGAATAATATCTGATATAAAGACAGCTTTTTTATCCTCTAAAATATGATAGAAGGCTAGGTAATCGCCTAAAATGATGCATCTGGTTTTGTGGGGTGGGTATATAATACCTCCTACTCTTTCATCAGCATCGAATCCTGCTTCTGGGAAGACTTCAAGACGCTCCGAATATTCTTAACTGTGTTTGCTCCTGCCTGTTCTGAAAAGTAGTTAGCTGAGATATAATCTTTAATACCTCTTAGCTGTTCTTGTACCGTTTCGGAGATAATAAGGCCATATGAGTTCTCGTTAAATTCCAAGATTAGCCCTCACTTCATCAAGGCTGCAAGTTCTTCCATGTTCTAAATCTTCAAAGCTACGGCCAATTTCAGCACGCAACTTTGATAGAAGTTCTTCTCTTTCTTTGTCTACTTGGATTTCAAATGGCAAGGCTTTATTTTCTACAATATGCTCTAAAAACAAGTTAAAACTGACTGTCATATCAAGATTTTGCGCTGTGATAATAGCTTTAGCCTTCTCTAACAAGTCTCTGTTAGTTTTAAAGTTTACCTGTGTGTTTTTTTCTAAAACATCCATAGTAGTACCTCCTTTTAGACCATTATATCACTTTAAACTATGCAGATCTAGTTACGTATAGCTACCTATAACTGTATATTAAAAAGCTATTTTAAAAACAAAAAAAGCACTAAAGGGAAGCGCCCAAAAGTGCTTAATATCAGGAACTTAAAAATGATGAGTTCAGCAGGCAAAAAACTAGCACGGCCAAGCGGTGCTTTTTCTATTACAATTATAGTTTTCAGGAGCCAATCTAGGAATATTTAAATGAAATGTAAGTAATTATCACTAATAAAATAATCAATGAAAAATAAAATGAATGACGTAAATAAAAATGCTTCCACTTGTGCGAACAACCCTCTTTGCATTTACTGCTCATGCAGTTTCCAATTTCCTTATTGGTGATTCTAGCAATCCATAATAACAATGAATACATCAATGTTATTACACCAATTAACATCAGACATGAAATTATTATCATCTTAGAAAGATTCATATTTAATAAATCATCTCCGATATCAAAAACAGCTCTTGCTACTTCAATGCCTCCAAACATTACAAAAACAAATGCTGAAAAAATCCCTAAAATTGCTATGAAATCCGTGTAGATAGATGATTTTGTTTGTTCAATATCGTCAGATTGTTCCTGTACAGTTTTAAGAAGTTTATTAGAGTTGGCTGATTGCCCCTGTATATATTTAATAAAATATTTAGCTTGACTTAGTTGGCTTTTAGCTTCTGTAAGAGTATTATTAGAGGCGTCTGATTTTTTCTTTACATCTTGAAGAATTAATCTAGCTTGGTTTAGTTGGCTATTGACATCTTTTAACCCCTGCTCCACTTCCTTAGCAACCCTTGATATATAAGATTTCTGAATTTGAGATAAGCTATAATTAGAACTTATTTTCTTAAGGTTCTTATCTAGTATTAATTTCTTAGCGTTATCATCTGCTTCTATAGTTGAAGATAAATAATCGATGTTCCTATTTAACGTTTCATTGAGCTCATTGCTATTTTCATTCTGGTATACAAATTCAGCAATATAATCGTATGGAATTACTAAATTTTCCTCAGTTAAATTATCTTGAAGCGATTTTACAATACCATCATCATGATTAGAGATATCACCAACTAAAAGAAGTTGGATAAAACTTGTACTTATCTGAGCCATTCTAACTCCTCTGGATGGTTGTTAAAATAATTCAATATCTCTTCATTTGTGTATTTTATCCCTTGAACACCATCACTAATTAACTTTTCGTACTTTTTCCATGGTTCCTGTTTATGAGTTTTCTCCACTATATCAAAAATATCTACATCAGAAAATCTATCAATAACTTTCTTTAACAAATTAGCATCAAGTTCTGGAATATCTTGTGGTTGATACTTAAATATTTTTATGTTTCCTAATGAATTATTTTCTATATTCTCAAAATGAAAATATTCTTTAACAATATCCTGTTTTGTTATTTGAAAAGCTCCGAATCTTTTATATTCATGATATACACTTGGTACAACGGGACCATATTTCCATTTCTCCATTTGTTCCTCAAAAAGAGGATTTTTAGTGTCAACAATTTTAATTACATTGGCAAAATATAATATTTTTTGTAATATGAGGTTGTTAATTGAATAGCTCTTATCGTTAGAATATTCAATTATATAGTTCGCAATAAATAATGGTGGTTGCATTACTGAATCTCCTTTTACTCTTATTATATCACGTAGTTTAAGGACTACAAAACATTTTAGTATTTTTCTTTCTCAATACCCAAACAATAAAACACTAGCCACTCGTTTAAACACACGTTTCAAACATGCTAGTGTACCTAATATTGGTTTTCATGGTTTTCGCCATACTCACGCTAGTCTCTTGCTAAACTCTGGAATACCATATAAAGAATTACAACACCGTCTAGGTCATTCTACACTAGCTATGACTATGGACACTTACAGTCATCTCTCCAAAGAAAAAGCAAAAACAGCCGTCTCATTTTATGAGAAAGCTGTTAGTTCTTTGTGAAGGGGGACAAAAAGGGGGACAAACCCAGAAATCAAGCTTTTAAGACAAAGCAAAAAGCCCACTGTTGTAGGCTTCTTACAATATAAAGTCTTATCTTAAAGCATTTTGTTGTAGAATTCAACGACAAGTGCTTCGTTGATTTCTGGGTTGATTTCGTCGCGTTCTGGCAAGCGAGTCAATGAACCTTCCAATTTTTCAGCGTCGAATGATACGAATGCTGGACGTCCAAGAGTAGCTTCTACTGCTTCAAGGATTGCTGGAACTTTCAATGATTTTTCACGAACTGAGATCACTTGACCTGGAGTTACGCGGTATGATGGGATATCAACGCGTTTTCCGTCAACAAGGATGTGACCGTGGTTTACGAATTGACGAGCTTGACGACGAGTAGTCGCAAGACCAAGACGGTAAACAACGTTATCCAAACGGCGTTCCAAAAGAAGCATGAAGTTGAAACCTAGGATTCCGCCTTTGATTTTTGTAGCTTGTACGAACAAGTTACGGAATTGTTTTTCACCTACACCGTAAGTGAAACGAAGTTTTTGTTTTTCAGCCAATTGCAAACCGTATTCTGACAATTTAGAACGGTTGTTTGGTCCGTGTTGTCCTGGTACGTAGTTACGACGTGCCAATTCTTTACCTGTACCTGTAAGTGAAAGGCCAAGGCGACGAGCTTGTTTCCAAGATGGTCCTGTATAACGTGACATGTGAATGTCCTCCTGATATAAATAATATTTCGGTGGAAATAGTCACTTAGAAAGCCCTGATTCGTGCAGATGCCCTTCGCCTAAACAGCCAAGGTTACTTATCATAAGACACCTGTTGACGAGCTTCATGCTTTCCTGCTGATATTTCACACAAAATCCATTTTACCATGAATGGCTAGATTTGTAAAGGGGTTTTAAGCTTTATTTTCACTGCCAGAGAGATTGAGAACAAGGGTAAAGGTGCTTCCTAGACCGTACTGGCTGCTGACTGTGATTTCTCCACCCAATTGATGGGCCAATTCACGCGCAATCGCAAGACCCAAGCCATGACCACCTGTTTTCATGTTACGCGAAGTCTCTACACGATAAAGGCGTTTGAAAATATTCTCCAAATCCTCTGGGGAAATCCCCTGCCCCTCATCGGTCACACTGATTGAAAGCTGGTTCTTCTCCAGCTTAGCCACCACTTTCAGCTTGGTTCCTGGAGCAGAATATTTAAAAGCGTTATTGAGCAGATTCACCAAGATACGAGAAAGCTTTGCATAATCTCCCTCAATCCGGGCAGACTCTGGGATTACCTGCAAGTGGACATCTCTTCTCTCCTGCTCAATCAAAAACTGAAATTCACTCATGCACTCAATTAAGAGCTTGTCCAGAAAAATACTGTCTTTACTGGTAGTTTCCACCTGATTTCTAGCTGTGTTTAGGGTCAAAAAATTCAACTCCTCAACCAGTTTATTGAGCCTCTCCGTCTGGCGTCCAATGGTTGCTAGATAATGGGCTTGTTCTCCTTCCTTGATAACCCCATCCAAAATCCCTTCTACCGTCGCTTGGATTGAAGTGATAGGAGTCTTAATATCATGCGAAAGTTGAGCAATCATCAAGCCCTTTTCTCGTTCGCTTTCTTCCAAGGAATCAAAGCTTGCCTGCAAATCATGGGACATTTCATTGAAAGCTTGGCCTAATTGTTGAAATTCTACAGGACCTTGAACCTCCAGATTTGAAGGAAAGTCCTTATCTGCTACCCTCTTGGCATGTTCCTTGAGTTTGCCCAATGAAGTAAAGACAGGCGATAGGAGAAAGAGACTAATCCCAGCACCGATAAAACTAGCCACGAGAGTCATACCCACTAGGAAATAAATTTCTCTTTCTTCAATTAGCATTCGCTGGATGGCCCAAAAAACCACGATAATCGTTAGGAGTGTTGAAATGACATACCCCACTAAAATATAACTTTTTAATTTCATTAACTACCTCGTGCTTTCTCAATCTTATATCCCAACCCCCAAACTGTCTTAATAGTGGGCGTTTGGTCACTACTATATTTTGCCAACTCCTGTCGAAGAGCATGGATATGCACATTCAAGGTATTAGTATCATCCACGTAGTCTTCTTGCCAGACCTTTTCATAGAGGTCTGTCTTGGAGAAAACTCGCTCTGGATTGCTAGCTAAAATCCACAGCAATTCAAACGATTTAACAGTCAAATCCAGCATTTCTTCTCCTATTTGAACTTCATGACTACTATGATTCATTTTCAGATTGCCAAGGGAAATCAGCTCTGTTTCGCCCCCACGATGAAGACGGCGCAAAATATTGTGGACACGCAAAACCAGCTCACGAGGGCTAAAGGGCTTAGCAATAAAATCATCTGCTCCCAAGCTCAGACCGTAAATCTTGTCCTGTTCACTGGTCTTAGCAGTAATAAATAGGAAAGGCTGCTCTGGTGATAAGTATTGAACCTCACCGATTAAATCATAACCATCCATCCGAGGCATCATGACATCTGTGATAATCAAATCAATCGGTTTTTTCTTGAACAGCTCTAGCGCTTCCAGTCCATCATGGGCTACCAAGACCTGATAACCTGCCTGAATTAAGTATCTCTGATGAATATCTGTGATTTCTACCTCGTCGTCAACGAGTAAAATTGTCTTTCCCATCTGCCTCTCCTTTGATAAAAACAGTGCTATACTGCTTTAAGTATAACACTATTTTTATTGTTTTACGATGATTTTAATCTGCTATTGAAAGAAATACCTGATAGCTGATTGAGTTGGTAAACTAGCCTTAGTCAGCCCACTATCCCTCATTTATTTCCTTAGCTGATTAGTTTTCTTCTTTTTTGTTTTTCAAACCTAGACCACCGAGTAAACCTGCAATCGCAAGCCCAAGGAAACCAATACTTGCCATTGATGTTTGAGCTTCACCAGTATTTGGTAGCATAGCTTTATCATCTGACATCATCGTATCAGCCATCTTGTTAGCAGAAGCAGCCATGTTTTCACCTGCCATCGTATTGGTAGAGCTTGTCATGGTGTCAGCAGGCATGCTATCTGTAGTACCTGGAGCTGGAGTCTCAGTCTTCATACCTGATTTTTCCATTTGGTCATTTGCTGGCATTGCTTTATCAGTCTCTTTGGCTGGTGCTATCATGTCCTTATGGTCAGCAGCTGTTTGATGAGTCGCACCTGTAGCATGACTGTGATTCATCGGAGTCACGCCAGAACCAGAGTTAGAAGGTGAGAATGAACCATTTGCTGTGCCTGATGTTTCTTTAACATTTATCTTAATAGTAACTTGTTTAGTTGCTACGATGTTTGTCAAATCTGCTTTACCGTCTTTGTTACCGTAAACTTTAACAGTAGCTTTATAAGTTTGAGTACCATTAGCACGAAGCTGATCAATTAAATCTTGACCTTGTTTACCAACAGTATTGCCATTTAAGTCTACTTCATAGAAGTATTGACCTTTTGTTTTCACATTTTCTCCTAATGGAGATAAAGCAGGATTTTTAGCTACACCATTATCAGACCATGGAGCCTTATCAGAAGCTTTGAGCAAGAGACGAGTCAACATACCATCACCAGCGAAGAGTTCATAAGGAATTACTTGATTTACACCGGCAGTGAAAGGACCTTTTCCTTCAGCTTTTTCAAGATAAGCAGCAGGAACATCAATACTGTCTTTAACGTTATCTTTAACAGCTTTTTCGACAGTTTCTTTAGCAACTAATCCATTGATGTTGATGTCTACATTTTTAGTAGCAACTAGATTAGTCAAGTCAGCTTTACCGTCTTTATTTCCGTAAACTTTAACAGTAGCTTTATAAGTTTGAGTACCATTAGCACGAAGCTGATCAATTAAATCTTGACCTTGTTTACCAACAGTATTGCCATTTAAGTCTACTTCATAGAAGTATTGACCTTTTGTTTTCACATTTTCTCCTAATGGAAATAAAGCAGGATTTTTAGCTACACCATTATCAGACCATGGAGCCTTATCAGAAGCTTTGAGCAAGAGACGAGTCAACATACCATCACCAGCGAATAGTTCATAAGGAATTACTTGGTTTACACCGGCAGTGAAAGGACCTTTTCCTTCAGCTTTTTCAAGATAAGCAGCAGGAACATCGATACTGTCTTTAACGTTGTTTTCAACTGCAGAGTTAACATCACTTCTTGTTACAAGACCGTTCAAGGTAATATTGACTTTACGTTCCTTGACAACCTTAGTCAAATCAGGTTTATCTCCGGCTGCTTCATAGACAGTTAGGGTAGCTTCATAGGTATTTGTACCATTAGTACGAAGTGTATCTAATAAATCCTGATCTTGCTTACCTGTAGTGTTACCATTCAAAGATACTTGATAGTAATACTTGCCATCAGGTAAATTTTTCACTGGTGGAATTTTCGCGTTTTGAGCGACACCATTATCTGACCATGGAGCCTTGTCAGATGCTTTGAGTAAGAGACGAGTCAACATACCATCACCTGCGAAGAGTTCATATTTAAGCGGTTTGTTTACACCAGCCAAGAAAGGACCGGGAACTTTGGCTTGTTCTAGGTAGCCCGCTGGGACATCAATACTGTCTTTAACATCCTCATCGACAGCTTTTTCAATATCTGCTGGAGTTGCTTGTGTCCCTGCCACATCATCTGTATCTACAGCTTCTTTTAAGACATCTGTTAGCTCTGGATTTTCTTGAGTTTCTTCACCTTTTTCAAAAAGTGTATCCAGACGAGAAGGGCTTGTTTCCTCGCTCACTTCAGTTCCTTCTGTAGGTGTCGGAAGTGAATTCGTATTTCCAGCAACGACCTCAGGTTTCGCTTCAGCAAGAACGGTGTCTCCCTGAGTTTCTGCTAAGTCACCCTCTTTCGTTACCGATTCCCCTTCAGGTAAGACTTGAGCAGGGGTCGGATTGAGCCCATCGGCACGTACAGAACTTGGTTGACCAACTAGGACAAAAAAGCCACTGGCTACAACAACTGAGGCAACACCGACACTAAGACGGCGAATAGACCAACGAGTATATCTTTGATTTGGATTGAATTTCATAGGATTCTCCTTAGAGTTTTTCTTTATTTGATGACTCTAGTATAATCTCCTAAAATTAAAAAGGACTAAGAAAAAGTTAAAATTTTTCTTAAATCCCTCTTATAAAATACTTATATCAATTAAATCCATAAACAGATTTGGTGATTTGATAGACAACATTGGACAGTTTGCGAGCTGGCAAGACAGAATGTTTGGTCAAACGGCTGAGCATGGTCTTGCGAATAGCCTGAAAGACCTCTGGATTTTCCTGCTGAATATAGGTCCACAGCTCCCGTTTTTTTGCCAAATGCTCCGCTGTTCCTGCTCGGTTGAGCAAGGCACTGGAAATCACCGTCGTGATTTCAATGTGATTCAGCAAGTATTCTCGCATTTTGGGGTGGCCTACTTTGGACAAATCAAGTTGGTCTACCAAGAGTCGATTGACTTTCAGTTGCTGGTCAATGCGCTTAATCATCACTTGCTCATTGACAGACTGGTCCTCACGCCCAATCAAATATCGATAGAAATCGACAGGCAGATAGTACATGGTCTTGACCTGCTGGAGGGGTGTAAAGACAAAAAGATTATCGACATAAAAAGTATGCTCAGGCAGTTGGAACTGGATCGCTCGCAACAAATCTGTCCGGTAAATCAGCGAGTGCATCATGATATACTGGCCTTTGGAGAAATTTCCGACCTGGTCCCAGCCAAAAATCTGCTGGACAGGCAAGACTGACTCGTAACTCATACTCTTCTTACGAGACTGACCTTCCTTTTCATAGACAAAATTAGTCACAAAGGCGTCAACCTCTTGACCCTTGCTCTCAAGTTCCTGCAAGGTTTCAAGAATTTTCAGGTAAGCACGAGGATCCACCCAGTCATCACTGTCAACTACTTTAAAATAGCGCCCAGAAGCCTCTGCCAAGCCACGATTGACCGCACCGCCATGGCCCTTATTTTCCTGATAGATGGCTCTAACGATGTTAGGATACTTGATGGCTAAACGCTCAGCGATTTCCTGAGTCCGGTCCTGAGACCCATCATTGATAATCAAAATCTCAACTTGCTCACCACCAATCACTAGCGACTCCACACAGTAATGAAGATAGGCAGCGGCATTATAGCTAGGGATGGCGATAGACAATAACTTCATAATCTGCTCCTTTAGGGGACTGATTTTTTCTTATACTCTTCGAAAATCTCTTCAAACCGCGTCAACGTCGCCTTGCCGTATATATGTTACTGAC